>JAPKMV010000477.1 GCA_026645635.1 Caldilineaceae bacterium | reverse complement strand
GCGAGCCGGTGGAAACACTGCGCACCGCCACCGAACCGGATCTGGAGCAGGCGTATGACTGGCTGCCGCGGCTGGAGCGCTACAGCTACATCTTCAACGGCGCCAGTCAGGCGCTCGACCATCTGCTTTTCAGCCCAAATCTTCTCCCCAGCCTGGCCGAAGTCAATATCGTGCGCGTCAGCGCCGACTATGCCACGCCCGCAGTGGAGGATCCCGCCAGCTATCTCCACGCCAGCGACCACGACCCGATCGTGGCGCGTTTCCGGCCCGGCGGTGCGGCCTGGCTGGGCGGGAACTTGCGTTTTCCGGGCATCACCGTTGCCGCCACCGACGGCAATGGCGCCACAGTAGCCAGCGCGATCACCGATGCAAACGGCGACTATCGGCTTTGGCATCTGCCCACCGCCACGCCGCTGACGCTGACTCTCACTGCGCCGGCGCACGTAACATTGGCAGAGACCGCGGCGCGGCTGGATCTGCACCCAGGCGTCAACGGCTATTCGACCCAACCCATTCACGCTGCCGTGCCAGCCGGCGTCGCAGCGATCCAGGCCACGGCTCGACCCCACGCAGCGCCCTGAACGGGACACCGCCGCGCAGGGCAAGCGACCATTATTTAGCGAGGAGTGCAGTGCATGAAACATGTCTATCTGTCCTGGCAGGAACTCGAAGAGCTGATGAGCCAGTTGATCGTCAAGCTCAACACGCCATATGATGCGATCCTGGCGATCACCCGCGGCGGCATCATCCCCGGCGGCATGATCGCCGAGGCGCTCAAGATGAAGGAGGTGCTGACCGCTGCGGTGCTCTTCTCCGACGAGCCGGCGCAGCGCACCACCCTGAGTTGGCCGCGCTTCCTTCAGTTTCCCACCGACAACCTGGTGGCAGGCCGCAAGATCCTGGTAGTGGACAACTTGTGGCGCCAGGGCCGCACCATCATGGCCGTCAAGGGGCGCATCGAGATCGCCGGCGGCTTTCCCGAGTTGGCTGTGCTGCACTGGAAGCAGAAGAGCAGCTTCTTCCCCGAAGCCGCACCCGACTACTACGTCCAGATCACCGACGATTTTATCCATTATCCCTGGCAGCGCATCGACGATTCCGACTATCGCGTGCGCGCCCAACCAGTCTACTCGTGACAAACATGAGCGATACACCAGAACTGAACCGTACGGCGCCGGCTGCGGCGCGCCTGCCGGAAATCCTGCGTCTGCTCCACGCCGAATATCCCGATGCCGCCTGCGCGCTCGACCATCGCAGCGCGCTGGAACTGCTCGTCGCCACCATCCTGTCGGCCCAGTGCACCGATGAGCGGGTCAACAAGGTGACGCCGGCCTTGTTTGCCCGCTACCCCGACGCGCTGGCGCTGGCCGAAGCCGACCGCACGGAACTGGAGGAGATGATCCATTCCACCGGTTTCTATCGCAACAAGGCCAAGAACATCCAAGAGGCCTGTCGCCGGCTGGTCACCGTTTACGACGGCCAGGTGCCTGCCAACATGGCCGACCTGCTGACGCTGCCCGGCGTGGCGCGCAAGACCGCCAATGTGGTGCTCGGTACATCCTACCGGATCGCCGACGGCGTCGTGGTCGATACCCATGTCAAACGGCTGTCCGAGCGGCTGGGGCTGACCGCGCAGAGCGACCCGGAGAAGATCGAACGGGACTTGATGGCGCTTGCGCCCCAAGACGACTGGATTGACCTGTCGCACCTGCTGATTTTTCATGGCCGCCGCGTCTGCGATGCGCGCAAGCCAAAGTGCAGTGCGTGCGTCATCGCCGATCTCTGCCCGTCCGCACCACGCTACAGCGATGTAGGCTAAAGTCGTGGATGATAAGACGTTTATCCGCAGATTGCGCAGATTTTCGCAGATGGCAGACATAAAATCTGCGCCATCTGCGGATTGTGTTTGCGTCGTTGCGAAACCTACTGGTTTCTATGGTACTTGAGTTTAGAAACCAGGGGTTGGCCCACGGCGCAACGAACTTGACTTTCGCCCCAGGAGCAGACCATGCGCAACAACATGTGGATCATTGTCGCGGGCGTCGCTGCGGTGGTTGTGGTGCTGGCTGCGTTGGTCTGGCAGCAGAGCGCGCCGCCCCCGCCTCCCACTGCGCCTGCGGCCACCGCCGCGCCCTCGCCCACTGAAGCGGCGCCGGCATCGCCGACGCCCGCTCCCCACGCCACAGACACGCCGGAAGCGACGGCCACTCCAACTGCGCCCGCCACGCGGCCACCGTTGCCCGTCACGGCGACCGGCGAACTCTTCCTGGGCGACGGCGTAACGATCACGCTGCCCGCCGGGTGGGTGGGCGCGCTGCGACCTGACCCCGCGGCGCTTGGTTTTAGCGACCCGAATGGCGCGCCGCTGTTGGCCGCATGGCAGGATGCCCCCACCTACGACGACGCCCCGGCGCGCATGACGCTGATCCGCGTCCCGCGCGCCGGCATCCCGCTCGCCACCTTTGTGGACGATCTGGCCGCTGCTGCGGACGCCATGCCCGACCTCGCGGTTTCCACCCAGACAATCACCGATACGCTGCGCAGTGATGGGCTGCCTGCCGGGCTGTTGGGCTTCAGCCAGGCGGAGCCGCCCGGGGAAGGTTGGCAGGCAGTGCTGCTCGACGCCACCGGGGAGAACCTCCTGCTGCTCACCTTCTTCGCCGACGAGACCGCCGTCGAGCCGGAAGCGCAGTTCCGGGCGCTGATCGCAAGCATCATCTTTTGACTTCATTGGAGATAAGAAGTCTCACGCCAAGGCGCAAAGGCGCAAAGATGCCAAGAGAATAACCCTCTGCGCCTTCGCGTCTTTGCGTGACAAAGGAATCTCACGCCAAGGCGCCAAGGTGCGGTACAATAGGTGAAAACTTGCGCCGGCGCACTGTTGCCGGCAAGAAAGGAACAAGATGCCAGCACCTGTACCACCGGGATATACACGCGGTCCGATTTTATTCTCCGGCGCGCTCGTCCATCCCCGCAACATCGATCGCATCCTCCAGAGTTTCTGGGACGAGGCCGGCAGCTACGGCAGCCGCATCGTCATCGTCCCCGCTGCCACCGCCGACGATGAGCTGACCGACCACTATCGGCGCTGGTTCGTCGAAGCGGAGGTGGATTCCGTTGAAGTGCTGCAACTGCCGGAGCGTCGCGCCGGTTTCGACGCCGGGCGGGTCGCCGCAGTCGAAAATGCCACGGGGATCTTGATCGTCGAGGGGAACCCGCTGCGCTTTGTCGGGCTGTTGGGCGGGACGCCTCTGGCGCAGGCTATCCGCCGCGCCAATGCTCGCGGGCGCACCGTCTTCGGCGTCGGCGCGGCCGGCGCGGTGCTCTGCCAACACATGGTGAGTTTCGGCGCCAGTGCAGTGCAATTCGCCCCTGGCCTGGGCGTCATCAACCGTATGGCGCTGGATGGTGGAGCGGCTGGGGCCGACGTCGCGTATCGCGCGGCGCGCTTGACAGCCGTCGTGGCCTACAACCCGTTCCTCATCGGCCTGGCGCTCGACCCCGACACCGGCGCCGTCGTCTATCCCGACAGCACGCTGGAGATTTTTGGCGCGGGGCGGGGCGTGATCGTCGATGGCTGGCAGATCACCGCCACCAACGTAGCCGAGCGCACCGATGACACACCGGTCGCCGTCGAAGGCGCGCTGGCCTATGAACTAACCCACGGCTACATCTATCAACTGGATCACCACGCGCTGCGGGAGCCGCGCACCACGGAGATTCCCGAAACCGGTTACGAGAAATATTCGTCGTTTTGAGGATGTGGGGGGCGCCATGCCGCCGGGGAGCCGGAATCCCAACAGCATGGCGCCTGCCCGACCGTCACCGGATGTGTGCAGAAGTGCAGCATGATTTTGGCGGCTTCGACGGCCATCACTCGGTGATGAATTCGTCGGCCTCGCCGATCATGCGGAAGACGCGCGGTTGGCCGACGTGATGGCT
>JAPKMV010000476.1 GCA_026645635.1 Caldilineaceae bacterium | reverse complement strand
CACAGATTTCACAGATGCACAAGCCGTTAATCTGTGAAATCTGCGCAATCTGTGGATAGTCTGTTCTCTGAGGCTTGGTAGTTACATCTACATAACTCAACCGCGAAAATCCGCCAAATCCGCGTCATCCGCGGTCTATTTCAACTTTCGAGCGTATTCAAATATCCTTGCAGCGCAGTGAACATCACCGCAGGCGGCAGCGGCTTCTGCTCGTGCTGGCGCCCGGTGTTGTAGGTGACGATCAGCTCGCGCCGCGCCCGCGTCACGCCGACGTAGAAGAGGCGCAGCCGCTCGGCGGCCAGTTCCAGCCGGGCTTCGGCTGTGGCGTCGCCCTCCCGATACTCGTCCAGCGAGCCGTTGGCCAGCTTCTTCAACTGCTCCTGTGTCTCCGCCAGCAGATTGAGCCGGTCGCGCGCATACCAGCGCTCGCTGCGATATTCGTCGCCCTCGGCGCCGCTGGGAAAGCTGTAGCTGTTGACCGCCGTCAGGTAGACGCGATCCCACTCCAGCCCCTTGGCGGCGTGCATGGTCGCCACGGTGATCACGCCCGCCTTCGGGGAATAGCCTTGCGCATCTTCGCCGAAGCCGAGAATGCGCCGCCGATTCTGCGCGATGCTCGTCAGTTCATTGGCCAGTTCGGGCAGCCGATACCCCGGATTCTCATTTTGCATCTTGGCCAGCAGCACTGCCAGCCGATGCGCCAGCGCCAGGTCCGCCGGTTCGGCAAAGATGTCGTTGCCCAGCGTGAGCAGCAGTTCATCCACCGGCAGGATCGCCGCCCGCGTCCAGCGCTGCAAATCGGTGCGCAGCAGCAGCGCCTGCGCGTGCATGCCCGGCGCTTCGTCCAGCCATTCCAGCGTATCGAGCCAGTCGCGCTGTTCGGGAAAGATCAGCGTTTCAGGCGTCTGCAACTTCTTCAGGGCGCGCTCGAAGGTCTCCAGCGGCTCCGGCAGCTTGGCGCGGCCGCCGCGCCCCTGCGCGGCCAGTGTGGCGATCAGCGCCAGGTTCTCGTCGTCGGCGACCAACTGCGGCAGCCGCCGCGGCAGCCAGACGTCGCGCCAGAGGTCGGCGACTGTGCCCGGCGTCTGCGGGGTGGCGATGTAGCCGAGCAGGGTAGCCAACGCCTGCGCCGCCGCCCGCGTCGAGCTGTCGGTGCGCAGCAGGGTGTCGTCGAAGGGCAGCCCCTGCTGCTCCAACGCCTCGACGATGGCGATGCAGCGCGGGTTGTCGGGCGCCAGGACGGCCAACGTGAGATCGGGGTTGTCGGGCAGCCATTTCGCCGCGCTGCGCACGATGATCTCCAATTCCTTTTCGGGCGCGGCGGCCAGCGGGTGCAGATAGACCGGCGGTGTGCCGGCCTCGGGGTTAGGCTGCGGGTCGCCGGGCGGCGTCGGCTCGATGTGCGGCGGCGTCAGCGCCAGCCGCGGCGGCAGCGCCGGATGCAAGCTGCGCGACCAGTCGATCAGGAAATTGGCGGCGCCAATGATCGGCAGCGCGCTGCGCCCCGAGTTGGGCAGCGGTCGCGCCTGTTCCGGGTGCTGCTTGAGAAAGTCAATCAGAAAGGTGGATTCGGCGCTGGTGAAGGTCGTGTTGATCGCCTGGTTGGTGTCGCCGACGCGCACCCAGTTGCCGAGGCGGGCGGTCAACATGCGCAACATGCGCTCCTGGCCGGCGCTGGAATCCTGCGCTTCGTCTTCGAGCACGTAGGGCCAACGCTCTTGCAGCCGCGCCAGGTAGCCCTCGTCGGCGCGCAGGGCCTGGATCGCCAGCAAGATCAGGTCGTCGAAATCGACCGCGCCGCGCAAGGTGAGCGAGCGCTGATAGTCGGCGTAGATGTGCAGCCCGAATTCGGCCAGCGGCCACGCGCCCGCCTGCCGGTCGAGCAGTTCCTGCAACTGAAAGGGCGATGCAGCGCGTTCTTTGGCAAAGCGGATGACACTGTTGGCGATGTCGATGGCGTCTTCTTGCAGGCTGCGTTCAATCGGGCGCGGGTTTTGGAGATACTGGGGCTTGATGTAGGCGGCGAAGGTGTCGGGATGGTTGCGCAGATAGGCGAGTACGGCATCGCGTTTGATCTCGCTTGCGGTGCGTTCGTCGACGATGTCGAAGTCTTCGGCCAGGCCGACCAGCCCCGGTCGCTCGCGCACGATGTCGTGGGCCAGCCCGTGGAGGGTGCGCACCCGGTAGCCGATGCCGGGCAACATGCCCCGCTCCTCGCGCAGAAACTGGCCAATTCGGGCGCGGAAGTTGCCCACCGCGCTGTTGGTGAAGGTGACGACCAGCACCTCGCGCTCGTCGAGTCCGTGCTCCTCCAACAGCCGCTCGACCAGGCGCGCGGCCAGCAGGCTCAGGGTGAAGGTCTTGCCGCTGCCGGGCACCGCGCTGACGCCCATGTAGCCGCCGCGGTAGGCCAGGATCGCTTCCTGTGCGGGCCGCGGTGCAAAGGGGCGGCGTTCGCTCTCGGCAGGAGTTGCAACGGTCACGGTCTTGCTCCTGGCGGCGCTACTGGCCGAGAATCTGTACGCCTGAGGCGGTGGCTTCGGCCACCCAACCGTCGATCACTGCGCCGGCGTCTTGATAGCGGATGCGCCACCAGGTGAGGTTGTCGGCTGTCTGAGACTCGCCCAACGTCGTCATCTGCGCGCCGGGAGCAATCTGGCCGATGATGTCGCTGGCGGCTTTGCCCAGATAGCCGGGCGTGGCGCGGATATTGACGCGGCTGGCGGTGATGTTGCGCACGGTCGCGCCAGCCGGGAAACGGTCGGAAACGCCGGCGACAGGCGCTGCGATCTGGGCGGCGGTGGTGGGTGGCGCCGCGGTCACGGGTGGTGGCGTCCAGACGGCGGCGCCGCTGTTGCGGATGTCGTCCAGGCTGATGCGGGTCAGACCCAGGGTGGATGCCAGCCCGCCGCAGGCAATCGACCCCAGCAAGAGAAAACCGAGGGCAAAGCCCGGCCAGAAGAGTGACTTGCGGCTACGGCTTGGCGGCGCGCTGCCAGAGATCGGCGACGTAGGTTGCAGCGCCGGCTCCAGCGTTGGTTGCCATTGTGTCCGCGTTGGATCGTCAGGTGAATAGGTCAATCTTTGAGTTCGCCGAGCACAAGCAACACACCCACCGCGTTGCCTTCCATGTCGAGGCTGGAGTGTTGGAGCAGCACCTGTCCGGAGCGGCCGTCGTCCAGTTTGACAGTCATCTTGTCGTGGCGGTGCAGTTCGATCATCGTCTTGCTGGCGTTGAGCCGCTGCGACTTGTAGCTGATGCGCGTCGGCGCGTTCTTGTGGTTGTCGTTCAGACCGATGATCTGCACATCGTCCAGCACCGAAACCGGCTTCTCTTCGTCTTTCAGATAGAGCATGGCTTTCATGCTTGGTTCGTCTCCTCGTGGCTCCGCCTGCAAACAGGACGCAGTATGGGCTGATTTCGTTCCCATTCTAACAAAGCCGCGCTGCGAATAAAAATAGCCGGCCGTTATTGCAGCGACAGCAGATAGCTGATGATGTCGGCCAAATCTTCTGTGGCTAGGGTGTCGCCGTAGATCGCCGGCATGAGGCCGGCGGCAAACCCCTCCACCAGGTGGTCATTCGGCGCCACGATGCTGTGATAGAGATATTCCTCCGCCGACTGCCCAGGGACGCGCGTGGCCGCGGTGGCGCCGACGCCATACCAGGACGGCCCGACAATCTGCTGGCCTTCGCCCAGAGCATGGCAGGCGATGCAGCCATTGGCCACCGTCAGTTCCTGGCCATGAACTGGATCGGCGTTGGCCAGTGCTGCGGTCAGTTCTGCCGGCATCCCGATGCTTGACACTGCGGCGGTCATGGGCAGCGTCGCAGTCACCGTGCCGGTCGTGGTCGCTGGCGGTGAGATGGCGACCGTCGGCTCGGCCGCAGCAGTCGGTTCCGTGGTCGCGGTTGCAGCGGCAGTTGGTTCAACCGTGGCAGTC
>JAPKMV010000475.1 GCA_026645635.1 Caldilineaceae bacterium | reverse complement strand
CGCTGGTGCTCAACAACGCCTGGGTGGACCCGGCCAAGGAAGCCGCCGCAGTCAACGCGCTGGCCGACGCCGGCGTCGATGTCGTCACCGGCATCGTGGATTCGCCGGTGACGTTGGTCAAGACCGCCGAGGAGCGGGGCATCAAGTCAGTCGGCTTCCACTCGGGCGCGCTGCAGGAATTT
Source organism: Caldilineaceae bacterium (assembly GCA_026645635.1). Taxonomy (GTDB): domain Bacteria; phylum Chloroflexota; class Anaerolineae; order Caldilineales; family Caldilineaceae; genus Fredericiella. Next base: position 3,764 of record JAPKMV010000475.1, on the reverse strand, counting down.
GCGCCGGAGGGCTGGCTGACCGGCGTGGATTACACCTGGGGGCCGCTCTTCACGCGCATTGTCACATCGGTGCAGGATGGAACGTGGCAGAGTGAGCACATCCGCGGCGGCATCGAAAGCGATTTCGTGGGCCTGGCGCCCTATGGCCCCAGTGTGGATGAAGCCACCCAGCAGTTGATCGCCGACGCCAAAGCGAAGTTGATCAGCGGCGAGATGAAGATCTTCCAGGGTCCCATCAGCGACAACGCCGGCACGGTGCGCATCCCGGAAGGCGAGGCCGGCGGCATCGATCTCTTGGATACGACTGACTGGCTGATTGAGGGTGTGATCGGCCAGACCAACTGACGCAAGAATGGCGAGGGGCGAGTTGCGAGGGGCGATGTCGCCGCTGCTATTCAGTGTATATCCGAAAATTCGGGTGCGACCTTCCCGGCAGGGGCCACAAAATGGCCGGCTGCCTGGAAGGTCGCTGCACCTGCAACATGCCTTTCTTTGAGGAACGAAAACCATGTCCGAAGCAACCGGTTTGAGCCAGGTGCGCGCCAGTTTCCGCGCGGCGCTGGCGCAAATTGAAGCGTACCCGGTCGAACTGGATTGGCGACCGGCTTTCATGACCCCGGTCAACGCGCTGCCGCGCACCCAGCGCTGGCCCCTGCGCGACCGGGCGACGCCGCGCCCGCCCATCCAGCCTTTCGCCGGCCAGCCGCGAACGTTGGCCGGCGCGCAGCGCGCCCTGGCTGACGGGTCGCTCACCGCCGTCGCGCTCATGGAGCAGACGCTGGCGGCCATCGCCGCGCGCCAGGCGGAATTGAACGCCTTCGTCTATGTGGCGCCGGCTGAGCAACTGCTGGCCGCCGCACAGGCTGCCGACGACGCCCGCCGCCGCGGGCAGCCCGGCGGCCCTCTGGCCGGCATTCCCATCAGCGTCAAGGATCTGCTGGAGGTGGCGGGGATGCCCAACACCGCCAGTTCGCCGGTGCTGGAGGGGGTGATTGCCACGCGTGACGCCGGCAGCATTCGCCTGCTCAAAGCGGCCGGCGCCATCATCGTGGGCAAGACGCAGACCCACGAGTTTGCCCTGGGCGTCACCACGCCGCAGAGCCGCAACCCGTGGGATGTGACGCGCGACCCGGGCGGCTCCAGCGGCGGCTCGGCCATCGCCGTGGCCACCGGCATGAGCCTGGGCGCGATGGCGACGGACACCCGCGCCTCGGTGCGCGTGCCGGCGGCTCTCTGCGGCGTAGTCGGCTACAAGCCCACCTTCAGCAGCGTGCCCGGCGATGGCGTTACGATGCTCTCCTGGAGCCTGGACCACATCGCCCACATGGCGGGTACGGTGGAAGATGCGGCGCTGCTGCTCAACGTGCTCCAACCGCAGCGCCCCGCCGACTACACGACGGTGCTGAACAAGGATGTGCGCGGGCTGCGCATCGGCGTCCCGGCGGCCACGCTGGAGGGCGCGGAGCCGGGCGTGGCGGCCGCGTTTCAGCGGGCTGTCCAGGCGCTGCAAAAAACCGGCGCCGAAGTTGTGCCCACGGACACACCCTCGGCGGCAGATTTCGACCTGGCCGTGCTCATGGGCCTGGTGGTGAGCCGCTGCGAGGCCGCGGCCTATCACACGGCGTTTGGGGAGCGGCGCAGCCTTTACGCCACTGCCGCCGTCGCCGAACAACTGGACGAAGCCAGCCAGGTCTCCGCCGTGGCCTATCTTCAGGCGCAGCGCGCCCGGGAAGATTTGCGCGCCCGCACGCTGGCCAGCATATCCAGGTTCGATGCCTTCCTGATGCCGACGACGCGGGTGGCCGCGCCCAAGAGCAGCGAGGTCGATAACTACTTCCTGGTGCTCTCGCAGAACTGCATCCTGTGAAGTTTCATCGGCTTCCCGGTGGTGTCGGTGCCCTGCGGCTGGACGGCGGATCACCTGCCGGTGGGCGCGCAACTGGTGGCCGGCCCCTTCGAAGATGATCGTTTGCTGGCGGTGGCCGCAGCCCTGGAAAGTGCGCTGGCAGAGGGATAAGGAAGGCAAGGTGACACAGATGACAACCTGGCAGATCGACGCAGAACCGGCGCCGCTGACGCTCGACCCGGAGGCAACCGCGCTCGTCATTATCGACATGCAGAAGGACTTTCTCTACCCCGACGGCTACGGCGCGTTTCTCGGCAACGATGTGACGCTGCTCCAGCGGACGATCGCGCCGATCCAGGCGGTGCTGGCGGCGGCGCGGGCGCGCGGGATGCTGGTGATCCACACCCGCGAAGGGCATCGCCCGGACTTGAGCGACTGCCCGCCCACCAAGCTCGACCGCTGGCCGCCGGGCCACCGCATCGGCGACATGGGACCGATGGGGCGCATCCTCATCCAGGGCGAAGTGGGCCACGCCATCATCGATGAACTGGCGCCGCTGCCGAGCGAAATCGTCATCGACAAGCCGGGCAAGAACGCCTTCTACGCCACCGTTCTGGAGCAGGTGCTGCGCCAGCACGGCATCCGCAACCTGCTGATCACCGGCGTCACGACCGACGTCTGCTGCAGCGCCACGGTGATCGCGGCCAACGACCACGGCTACAACGCCATCGTGCTGAGCGACTGCGTGGCCTCTTACAGCCCGGAACGGCACGCAGCAACGCTGGCTACGATCAAGGCGCAGGGGGGCATCTTTGGCTGGGTGACGGACTCGGGGAGGGTGCTGGCGGCGTGGGAAAGCTGAAGACAGCTAAGGACCTGCGTCAAAACCACTCGACAAATTCCCGGCGGCTGACCAGTGAAGGCTTTGCCAAAATCGATCAAGTAATTTTGACGCAAGCCCTAAGGAAATCATGATTATGATAATCGCGATTTCCTTTGCGTGTTTCACCCTTTGGGTACGGTTGTTTTGCTGCGAGATGGCTGGATTTTTGAGGTGGCCCGATGGCTTGTCACTTGGGCGGCGTAGCCCTGAGTCACCCAGTCATTGACGTCGGATCGTTCCAGGATGCCAACGTGATCTCGGCAATGAACAAGTAGTGTTTGCGGTTGCGCGTGATCAGGGGAAGATGCTTTTTCCAGGCTGTTGCGGCAATCAGAGCGTCAGGGACGCGCAGCGGTTGATCGGAATACTTCTGTAACAATTCCGATGCCGCCGACGCGACAACTGCATCTACTGTGAGGACACGAACGGCCTGTAACAGACGGCGAATATTCCTGCGCTCAGTGTCGGAGAGTCCTGGCTTATCGAACAACTCCTTGCGGGTAACGGACGAGCAGTACAGGCGAACACCTTCTGTTTGCAGCAATGCTTTCGCCCACGGTCGCCCCTGCAGCCAATCAATGAGCACGTCCGTGTCGACCAGGTAACTCACTCGTTCCATAGATCGGCCACATACTCGCTCAAACTGCGCGGCGCGGCATCGCGCAACAGATTGACGTAGTCAACGCTGTCGCTCGTCTGCGTGTCAGTCTTCCAACTTCCAAACCCCAGGTCTTCTGGTGCATAGGATGTGGCCGGCTGTTCCAGGAGTTGGGCAACGACACGCTTGGGAACACGATAGACCCTGCCCAAACGCAACGCAGGCAGTTGGCCGCGCTGGATCAGCCGGCGAATCGTATCCACGGGCACACGGAAGATCGCAGCAACTTCCTCAACTGTGTAAACTTCTTCGGTGATTGTGGTCGCCATAACAACATTCATCCTCACGAACCCACTACCCTGTCCAGTGAGTCTAGTATAACCGATGCCGACAAGGAGCGCACAGATGAAACGATGGCTAATCACTGGGATTGTAGC
>JAPKMV010000474.1 GCA_026645635.1 Caldilineaceae bacterium | reverse complement strand
AGGGCGAGCCGTCGGGGTAGGTGGCATCGGGCCAGCGCGCCTGCGCCCACGCCTCGATCTGGTTGCCGTAGACACTGTAGGGATAGGCGCCGTTCCAGACCTCATTCGAGTATTCCAGGTAAACGTTCAGATGCGGCGCAAGCTGTTCCCGCGCCAACTGGGCAAAGCTGCGGGCATAGTCGTCGCTGGCCCAGTAGGGCAGATTGACCCAGGGATCTGCGTGGAGCAGGTTTGACAGCTCGAAGATCAACTCTTGGGGCGGACTTTGATCCCAGCCGCCGCTCCAGATGGCGTCGGTGAGCTGGCTACGCTCGGCCCAAGTCTCTGGTGAGGTGTCGTCGACGATGCCCTGCCACTGCATGAAGCGCAGCGCGCGGTAGGGGCGCAGCGCCTGCAAGAGCAGCGGATGAAAGCGCAGCGCCGGGTAGGCTTGCTCGAAGGAGGTGAAGGCCGCAGCGCCGCACTCGGTGGGTGCAGCCGCGTAGCTGAACGGATCGCCGCCACAGATGCCACCCGGTGGTATGACGCGCAGATTGCGCAGGTGGTTGTCCGGGTTGATGTCGGACATGCGGATGCGCAGCAGACTGTCATGTTCCGGCGCGATGCGCAGCACGTCGCGGCCCGGCGTCTGGCTGACCACAGTGACGAAGGGCGCAAAGTCATAGGTCAGCGTGGCCTCCCCATCGTAGAGCACGATCCAGTCACCCGCGGGGATGGTGCGCGCGGCGCCATTGAAGAGCGCCATCGCCACATGGGTGAACTGGCGATTGGGGTTGTTGCCAAAAGAGATGACCCAGCCATGCTCATCCAACACCAGTTGATCCTGTTCGCCGGTGTTCCACTGGTAGCCGCACGCGTCGTCGCACTGGGTGAGCCAGCCGTCGGCGCGGGGCGTCTGGTTGACGAGCCAGAGCATCTCCGTGGCGCCCAGTTTGCCCACATTCGTACCGATGGGGGAGTTGGCGTTGGGCGCAGGAATGGTGGCGCCTTGCAGGACAGGCGCAGCGGTCAGCCTGCCTACTGCCCAGGCGCCGGCCAGCAGCGCCCAGGCGATCACGGTGAACGTGCAGAACAAGAGGCAACGTGTGCGGTGCAAGCGCGTCGTCATGATGTTTCTCCGTTTGGGAACAAACCAACTGTGAGCACAGGTGCATAGAGTCCAAGCTGCTGCAAGAGCAGCCCGCCATCATACTGAAGCCAGATCTGGGTAAGCGCGCCGGCGCCGAACGCACCGGTCACCAGCATGTCGATCTGCACGCTGCGCCCGGTCGGCGGGATGCCCAGCAGACGCCAGCCGTGCACACCCTCCACGGTGATCGACAGGGTTGTGGACGAATCGTCGCCCCGAATGTGGCGGAGCAGCGCTTGCATAGGCGACGAGCGGCCACCAAACAGGGCAGCCAATTGCTCCTCGACTGCCTGCATTCCCCGGAAGCTGCGCTGCTGCGCGCTGTCATGGAGGGTTACATCCGCCGCGCAGCCCGTCGCGCCCAGATGATCGGCGAGCCAGGCAAGATATGGGCATCCAGTGGTCAAATCAACCGTTGTGGCAGTCATGCCGGTAAGTTTGCCAGCAGACCGTGTGCAAACGCGTGTGCTAGGAAAGCGCACGCGTTAAGACACTCGTGTTACGTGCTACGTGTTACGTGACGAGACGTAACACGTAATACGTAACACTCATCAACCGGTGGGCTGCTCTTGCGCCTGCAAACGCGCCAGCGTCGCGTCCACCTGGTCGAGCAGGGCGGCGAGTGGTGTGGCTTCAGCGGCGATGAACGCAGGAAGCGGCGGCAGGACAGGGGGAGGCGGCGCACTGCCGGTCAGCGCTTCCAGGCATTGGGCGTAGCGGATGTTGGGTGTCTGCGCATAGAGCGCCGTGAAGGTCGCAGCGGCCTCCTCCCGGTGGGGAGCGACGTGCGGGGCGATTTCCCAGGCCAGGAAGTGGATCTCGGCCCGTTGCGCCGGGCTCGCCGTGACGGCCAGCCGTTCGGTGACGGTGGCCAGCGCCTCCGCCACCGTGATCTGCGCTGCTGCGCGGTCGATGCGCGTCTTCAGCAACCACGCCGCAAAAGCGATGTCCGGGCGGTCCACCTCGGCGGCGATGGCGGCTGCCTCAACGCATCGCGGTGCGGCTGCGGCCAACTCGCCAAGCGCCAGATGCAGTGCGGCCTGCTGGTAGAGCGCCTCGCAGAGATAGTAGCGCAGGTTGAGCAGCCGGGTGAAGTCCACCGCCTGCTGCCCGGCCCGCGCTGCCTGTTCGTAGCCGCGCTGCCAGAGCAGCGTCTGCGCCAGGCGCTGCACACCGACGCTGGCCATCCAGTCGCTGCCAACGGCCAGGGCGTGGGGTATCTGGTAGAGATACCCCTGGATGGCTTCATTGAAATAACCTTGCAGGGCGTAGAGGTGCGCCAGGTTGGCCACCACTTGCAGCGTGTCCAGCAGCAGGTTGCGCTGCTGGCAGATGGCAAGTTGGCGCATGTAGCAGGCGTGGGCTTGGGCGTAGTCGCCCAGCTCGCCGTAGACCACACCGAGCGCGCCCACTGCCGCGCTGATGCCCGCCTCATCCTGGTTGGCTTCGTCGATTGCCAACTGTTCTTGAAAATAGATCAGAGATTGCGCGTAGTCAGCCATAGCCCACGCAATCGCGCCCATGCCGGAGTACGCCAAACTAAGCCCCAACCCGTCATTCACCGCGCGCAAATGGTCGAGCGCCTCCTGATTGAGGCGCAGCGCCGTCTCGTTGTCACCCTGCATGCGGGCAATGCGCGCCAGTTCCACCAGCGCACGCCCCTGCGCCCAGCGGTTGCCCGCCTGGCGCGCCGTTGCCAGGGCAGCCTGGCCTACGGTTGCCGCCTGGCCCCACTGACTCGTCACTTGCAGCAGCCGAACCCACTCGATCCATGCGGTGAACTTCTCCTTGCGCGGCGGCAGACAGGCCACGGCGCGCGCCAAATAACCGATGGCGTCCTGGTGCGCGCCCAGCGCGGCGGCCTGCTGTCCGGCCAGCAGCGCGTAGCGGCCTTCCTGTGCTGCGTCGCCGGCCATGCGCCAGTGATAGGCAAGTGTGGCCGGGGCGGTGTCGCTGTGGGCCAATGTCTGCGCCGCGCGCTGGTGGAGTCGTTGCCGGCGCAGGGGCGTCATCTCGGCCAGCACCGCATCGCGCATGAGCGCGTGTTGAAAGTCGATGCGCGCCGTCTCGCCGACCGTGTGCAAAAGGCGCCAACGCAGCCCTGCTTCCAGCGCGGCCTCACCTTCCTCGTCGCTGCGCCCGCTGGTTGCGCGCACCTGGTCGAAGGTGGCGGGCACTTCGAGCACGGCCAGCGCCTCCAGCACCTGGCGACCGCTGGCGGGCATCTGATGCAAGCGCCGGTGAATCAACGCACGCAGGCTCGGCGGGATCGGCATGGCGCTGGGCAAGGTGGCCGCACCGCTCAATTCGCGCAGAAGTTCCATGACGAAGAGCGGGTTGCCGCCGGTTTCGGCGAGCAGGGTGTCGCGCATGTACGGCGTGCGCAGCCCCGGCGGGAGGTCGGGCCAGTGGCGCGCGATCAGGCGCTCCACGGCATCGGCGGCCAGTGGCGGCAGCACCAGCGTCGGTGCACCGCTGCGCGCCAGGTCATGGCACAGTGTAAGCAGGGCGGCGTTCTCCTCGCTCTCCTCCGGGCGATAGGCGCCGATGAGCAGCGGCGCAGATCGCCCGCTGTCGGCCAGCCGCGCCGTGCGTTCCGCCAGAAAGTGAAACAATTGCAGGCTTACGGCATCGGCCCACTGCAAATCGTCGATAAAAAACAGCGGACCTGACGCAGAAGGGGCATGGCTGGGCGCCAATAAGAAGTCGGCAATGGTGGCAAAAAGCTGTTCTTGCTGCGCTTGATCGGCCGGCTGGGGCAGATTGCGCCGTGCAGCCAGCCCGGGCAGCAGGCGCGCCAACTGTTCCAGCCATGCGCCAG
>JAPKMV010000473.1 GCA_026645635.1 Caldilineaceae bacterium | reverse complement strand
TTGGGGAGTGGGCAAGCACTTATAAACTTTGGCTGCGCCGGCAAGCTGAATATCGTAATGAAATTCAGCGAAGACAACAGGCACAGAACAGTCTTCGTGGTCTCGTACGCGTTGCCGTCGCATAATAGACAACCCACTGCGTTCAGATACCGACTATGAGTTGTTCATCCACTCGATTGTGGAATCTTTCCGACTGGTCGAACGATCTACAGCACAACCGAATTCCAGCGCCAGAAATGAGTTTTACAAAGCCCAATTTGCCTGTGATTATCGCAGAAATTGGGGCAAGGATTTGATCTCAAGAAAGTATAGATAGTGGAGAGACTGATGGCAAAAACACTCTTTGAAAAAGTCTGGGACGCCCACGTCGTGGCCCAGGACGACGGCGCCCCCGCCGTGCTGTACATCGACGCACATCTCGTCCACGAGGTGACGTCGCCGCAGGCGTTCGCCGAACTGCGCGCCCGCGGCCTGCCCGTGCGCCGGCCGGACAAGACCTTTGCGACCATGGACCACGCCATCCCCACGCGCAATGTGGACATCGCGCTCTGGCCGGCGGACGCGGCGACGCAGGTGCGCACACTGCGCGAAAACTGCGAGGACTTCGGCATCACGTTGTGGGACATCAACGGGCCGATCCAGGGCATCGTGCATGTCGTCGGGCCGGAGATGGGCGTTACGCAGCCGGGCATGACCATCGTCTGCGGCGACAGCCACACCAGCACGCACGGCGCCTTCGGGGCGCTCGCCTTCGGCATCGGCACCTCCGAGGTCGAGCACGTGCTGGCGACGCAGTGCCTTTTGCAGATGAAACCGAAGACGATGGCGATCACCGTGGACGGCGAGCTGGGCAAGGGCGTCACCGCCAAGGACATCATCCTGGCGATCATCGCCAAGAACGGCGCGGGCGGCGGCGCAGGCTATGTCTTCGAGTACCGCGGCAGCGCCATCCGCCGGCTAAGCATGGCCAACCGCATGACGATCTGCAACATGAGCATCGAAGGCGGCGCGCGCGCCGGCATGATTGCACCCGACGAGACCACCTTCGAGTTTGTGAAGGGACGACAATATGCCCCCAAGGGCGAGGCGTGGGATCGCGCCGTTGCTTACTGGAAGACGCTGGTCACGGATGAAGACGCCGTCTTCGACCGCGAACTGTTCCTCGACGCCAACCAACTCCAGCCGATGGTCACCTACGGCACTAACCCCGGCCAGGGCGTGCCGGTGACGGGCCGCATCCCGCTGCCCGAGGAACTGGAAGACCCGGCGGAGCGGCGCAGCCTGCTGGCGGCGATGGAGTACATGGGGCTGAAGCCCGGTCAGGCGATGGAGGGCCAGCCGGTGGATATTGTCTTCATCGGCTCCTGCACCAACGGGCGCATCGAGGATCTGCGCGCTGCCGCCGGCATCGTCCAGGGCAAGCGCGTGGCTGACAACATTCAGGCGATTGTGGTGCCTGGCAGCAAGGCGGTCAAGGCGCAGGCCGAGGCCGAAGGGCTGAATCGCATCTTCAGCGAGGCGGGCTTCGAGTGGCGCGGCGCAGGGTGCAGCATGTGCCTGGCCATGAACGACGACAAGGCGGGTGCGGGCAAGTACGTGGCCAGCACCAGCAACCGCAACTTCCAGGGCCGTCAGGGGCCGGGCGCGCGCAGCCTGCTGATGAGTCCGATCATGGCGGCGGCCGCAGCGGTGAACGGCCGCGTCGTGGATGTGCGGGAGATGCTGTAGGCGCATTGGGGGGGCAAAGATGACGGTCAAGGCCGCAATCCCGGTTGAGCCGCTGCAAGTTGCGGCTTTGCTCGATGTTCTGGCGCCGGATGACGTCCGCATTCGCGGCCATCGGATCGGCCTGGAGCACCTTGTCTTTGCGTTCAACCGAGGCGAGACTGCTGAGGAGATCGTACAGCGCTTTCCTGGCATGGATTTGCGCACTGTCTATACGCTGATCGCCTATTACCTGACCTACCGTGACGAAATTGACCGCTACATCGGTAGCCTTGAGCAAAGCTCGGCGGAATCAAGACTGGCCTGGGAACACGCCCGCACCGCAGTATCACATCGGGTCGGCGCGATTCTGCGGGAGCGCACCTCGGCAGAGTATGCTCCGTGAAGATACGGTACCTGCTCGACGAAAACCTTGATCCGCGTTTCTTGCGCACATTGCAGCGCCATTACCCGCAGATTGATGTGCTGCGTGTCGGTGATGTTGGTGCGCCTGGGATGCTTCGGAGTTGGAAGATTGGATCGATCAAACCGAGTGGATTGTTGTCTGATACAGACGGGCAGCAGCCACGCTATTGAGAACGAACAGGTGCTAGTCCAATGAACCCATTTACCACCCTTACCGCCACCGCCGTGCCGCTGCGCATGGAAAACGTGGACACCGACCAGATCATCCCGGCCAAGTACTTGACCGCCGTTACGAAAGAAGGCATGGGCAAGGGCTTGTTCTCGTGGATTCGCTACAACCCTGACGGCACGCCCAAGCCCGATTTCGTGACCAACAAGCCCGAATACCAGGGCGCGGAGATTCTCATCGCCGGGCGCAACTTTGGCAGCGGCTCCAGCCGCGAACATGCGGTCTGGGCGCTGACCGACTTCGGCTTCCGCTGTGTAATCACGCCCGGCTTCGCCGACATCTTCTACAACAACAGCCTGAAGAACGGCCTGCTGCCGGTCACACTGCCGGAAGATACGGTCAACATGCTCCTAGATTTGGTCGAGGAAGAGCCGGAGACGCTGATCTACGTGGACCTCAAGAGCCAGACGGTCACGCTGCCCGACGGCCAACAACACAGCTTCGGCATCGACCCGTTCCGCAAGCTCTGCCTGCTGGAAGGCGTGGACGATCTCGGCTACATCCTGTCCAAGTCCGATGAGATTAACAGCTTCGAAGCGCGGCCAGCCTACTGAGCAACCGTCTGCAAATGTCCCTTTGACGCAGAGACGCGGCGACGCAGAGATTCGCAGAGGAAAAACAATGGAGTTTCACAGGCGTGTGCTCTGCGTTTCTCTGCATCTTTGCGTCTCCGCGTCGAAGGGACTGACCTAACCAGCAACTTCCGAGCCGGAACGCCGCCGCCCGGTACGCCCGCCACTTGCTTCAGCTAAAACCGGCTGAGCGGGATCAGCAGCAGCCAGAAATAGCGCGCCAGGTCGGTGTCGAAGTAGGCAATGGGCACCGACAGCAGAAACACCGCCGGAATGATCAACAACCGCCAGGGGCGCTGCATCCGCGCCGCCTCCGGTGAGTCCATGTCGATCAAGCCCCGATGCACCGCGTGAAAATTGATCGCCGCAGTCAAGAAGCCGGCGGCCGCCACCGTGATGGCGTAAAAAATCGTCGCCGCACTGTTGTCGAAATCGCTCATGACGCGCGTTGGAAACGGGACGAAGGCGATCACCATCAACAGCAGAATGTTGAGCCACAGGATGACGCCGTCGTAGCGCACGATGGAGCGAAACTTGACGTGGTGGCCGATCCAGAAGAATGCGATTACCAGAAAGCTGGTCACATAGGCGGCGTAGTCGGGGAGCAGCGAGGCCAGCATCTGCCACATCTCGGCGCTCGATACGCTTTCCCCTTCGGTGGCTGGAAGCTGGATGTCCAACGCCAATAGCGTGATAGCGATGGCGAAAACCGCATCGCTGAAAAAGATCAGCCGATCCAGCCCCAAACGGTCATTGCCCGCATGAGCAACTTTGGGATGAGCCGGCTCCGGCGCAGCTCCGGCAGGCTCCTTGGGTTTTGCCACTGTATCCTCCTCACGTTATGACGCAGGACGCGGCGTTTTGACTGTCGCCAGCCGCCTTTGGCCGGCTATGTGCAGCAGCCGCGTCCCTTCGATCCCCAACAGCAGCACTACCAGCGTCAAGAGCGGCAGCAGCCACTGATACAGCGTAGACCCCGACTCGCCCACCGGGTTGAAGGGATGGCGAAAGATCGTGGCG
>JAPKMV010000472.1 GCA_026645635.1 Caldilineaceae bacterium | reverse complement strand
TAGAGGACTACAGCTCATGCTGGCGGCTCCTGCATCAGGGGGCGCGTCCGCCAGTCATAGCGAATGCTCAACATGCGAATGGTAAAGAACAGGGCGATCATGCCCCAGGCTGCCCATTCTTTGCTGACGCCAAAGCCATAGGTCAGCACCAGGAAGATCACACAGATCAAGATTACGCCGGAGACGAAGATCGTGCCCGGCTTGAGCGCAGAGGGCGTGTCGCCCACCAGTAGATCGCGCAGGATGCCGCCGCCTACGCCGTTGGTGACGCCCACCAGCACTACGCCCGGCAGCGGGATGCCGGCCTGCAGCGATAGCTGCAGGCCCACAATCGCAAAGGCTGGCACGCCGACGCCATCGATCACATCCACTATCCGGTTCACCAGGACGATCTTCGTGATACGCTGGCGGAAGAGACTCACGAACGCTGTCGCCGTAATGATCACCGGGATGTACCACGGGTTGCTCAGCACCGGTGGCGTCTGTTGCAGGAAGATGCCATCGCGGATCAGGCTGCCGCCCGTGGAAGCCAGGATTGCCACCACCAGCACGCCGGCAAAGTCGTAGCGCTTATGCATCCCGACGATGGCGCCGCTCACTGCCCATAGGAAGACGGCCAGGTAGTCGAGCAGAAAGGGCACCTGAAACTGTGCCTGGTCCAGCAAAGCCGTCCGCCCCTCCTGGAGCCTCGTCGCATCCAGGAGGGGAGAAATCACATCTGGCATAGGCGCTTAGATACGCACCGGGTAGCCTGGCCCGAGGGGAATCCCAAGCAAGAACCACAAGATGAAGAAGGCCAGCCATGCGATCAACACAACGACGGCAATCGGCAGCATTAACGCCACCAACGACCCGACGCCGGCGTTCTTCTGATAGCGCTGCGCAAAGGCAACGATGACCGGAAAGTAGACCATCAACGGCGTAAGTGTGTTGATGGGCGAGTCGCCGACGCGGTAGGCAGCGAACACAGTCTGCGCGGGCACACCCAGCCGGATGAAGAGCGGTACAAAGATGGGCGCAAAGATCGCCCACTTGGCCAGCGAGCCGGGCATGATGAAGTCGAGCAGCACAATCACCAGGACAAAGCCGACCAGCAGCGGGATCGCCGGAATGCCGGCCTCTCCCAACCACCCGGCCAGCGCTGTGGCGATGAGCGCCGGCAGGTTGGAGTAGTTGAAATAGGCGATGAACTGGCTGATCATCAGCAGCATGAAGATCAAGCCGCCGAGACCGGCAAAGGTCTTGACCACCGCCGCGATCACATCATTGGCGTGTTTATACTTGCCGATCGCCGAGCCATAGGCAATGCCGGGAATGAAGAAGCACAGCATGACGATGAACAGCAGGCTCTGCATAAAGGGTGTCTGACCGATGATGGCGCCTGTTGCCGGATCGCGCAACGGCGCGCCTGGCGGCAGGGTGGCGAGCATGACCACGCCCAGCACGGCCAGGAAGGCCAGTCCCGCCCGGCGCAACCCGCGCGCCTCGAGCTTCGGATCGACCTCGTCGGCGGCGGTGGCCTGGTCCGGGTCACCCGCCTGTGAGGGATCGTACTTGCCCAGCCGCGGTTCGACGACGCGCACGATGACGATGCCAACGACCACAGTCATCACCAAAGCCGACACGGCCTGAAAGAAGTAGTCGGCCGTGATAGAGATCGGTGCACCGCCGGCCAAGGCAATGGATTCGTTGGTGATCTCGATCAACATGGCATCGTTGGGCGTTGGGATCAAGTTGGCCATGAAGACGGCGGCGACGCCGCCAAAGCCGGCCGCCAGGCCGGCGATCGGATGGCGTCCAACAGCCAGGAAAGCCGCCGCGCCCAGCGGTATCAGGATCAGGTAGCCTGCGTCCGAGGCGACGCTGGACAGCACGCCGACAAAGACGATGAGATAGGCGATCAGCGCGCGGGGCGCGACCTTGACCAGCAGACGGATCAGGGCGGCCAGCAGCCCGGCGACTTCCGCCGCGCCGGCGCCCATCATGGCGATCAGCGTGACTGCCAGCGCGCCGAAGCCCTGGAAATTCGGGACGAAGGAAGTGAACAGGAATCGAATGCCCTCGATGCTCAGCAGGCTGTTGATGGTGATGGTCTGTTCCTGGATCACAAAGTCGACAGGTTCAGTCCCCGCGCCCGACAGCGTATATTCGCTCACGTCCTCATAGAAGTCGGGCGTGACCTCCACCGGAACCGGCACTGCGACCTGTTCGGTGACGCTGATGCCCAGGAGCGACAAGAGCGCCGAGAGGACGATCACGCCGATCATCAGGTAGAAGAACATCAGCACCGGGTGCGGCACCTTGTTGCCCACCTTCTCCACGCCGTCGAGCACCTTTTGGAGCAGCCCGCTATTTTCCGGCGTGGCTGGCGCAGGTTGTGGCGCCGGCGGCTGCTTCTGGCTCTGCGTCCCCGTTGCACCCGCCGCGTTCTTTGATCCCTGCTGACTCTTGGCTTTCTTGTTGGAACCTTTAGCCATCTTGCCTCCACTGAACAAGCACGATTGATCCTGGCAAACTATCACAGCAACAGATCTCACGCAAAGCCGCGAAGACTTGCCCAGGCTTCGCGTGCGCGGCGAGCCTCGTGGGCTACTGAGCTTCTTTCCCCCACAACTGCGCCAGTTGGATGCACACCTCGGTGGCGCGCCCCATGTCCTGCACGCTGTTGTACTCCAGCGGGCCGTGAATGTTCTTCATGCCCGTGAAGATATTGGGCGTCGGCACGCCCATCTCCGTCAGCCGCGAGCCGTCGGTGCCGCCGCGGATCGGGATCGAGAAGGGTTCGACGCCCGCCTGCCGGCACGCCTCACGCGCCAGTTCCACCGGGCGCATGTCGTTTTCCAGCCAGTAGCGCATGTTGCGGTACTGCGGTGTGATCGTACAGGTGATGCGGGCGCGCGACTCGGTCGCCTGAATTGTAGCGCAGACCTGCTGGATCAACTGTCCCTGCGCTTCCAGATGCTCCAACTCGAAGTCGCGCAGGATGAAGTCTAGCTCTGCCTCCGCTGCCGTGCCGCTCATCTGGTAGATATGGATAAAGCCCTGGCGCCCGCTCGTCGTCTCCGGCGTCAGCGTCAGATGGGGCAGTGTGTCGATGATCTTGGCGGCCAGGTGCAGCGCGTTGACCAACTTGTCCTTGGCGTCGCCGGGATGTGTGGAGACGCCCTGGATGCGCACCGTCGCCTTGTCCGCCGAGAAGGTCTCGTAGACGATCTCGCCCAGGTCGGCGCCGTCGAGCGTGTAGGCGAAGGTGGCGCCCAGGTCGGCGGGCAGGTTCTTGTGGACACCGCGCCCGATCTCTTCGTCGGGCGTGAAGGCGATGCGCAGCTTACCGTGGGGCAGTTCCGGGTGCGCCAGCAGATGGCGCGCCATCGCCATGACGATGGCGACGCCCGCCTTGTCGTCGGCGCCGAGCAGCGTCGTGCCGCTGGCGGTGACGATGTCGTCGCCGATCTTCGTCGCCAGGTAGGGCGACTGCTTGGGCGAAAGCACCTGCGCCGGGTCGTCGGGCAGCACAATCTCGCCGCCGTCGTAGTTGCGATGGACGAGAGGCTTGACGCCGCTGGCGTGGAAGGCCGGCGCGGTGTCCACGTGGGCCAGGAAGCCGATCACCGGCGCGCTGGTTTCGACAGTTGCCGGGATGGTGGCGAGCACCGCGCCGTAGTCGGTCAGCGTCACCTCCTGCGCGCCGATCTCCTTCAACTCTTCGACCAGCAGGTTGAGCAGGTCGAACTGGATTGCTGTGCTCGGCGACGTGGACGATTTTTCATCCGCCTGCGTGTCGATCTTGCAGTAGCGGATCAGCCGTGCTTCGAGTTCTTGGTCAAATTGTGTCTTCATGATCTTCTGCCATTTCCTAAAAAACTTCTTGCAGTTCCTCGATACTCACAATTCAAAACACACTTTTCCGCGGTTGATCATGGCATCAGCCCCAGCGTCTCGCCGATGGTCTG
>JAPKMV010000471.1 GCA_026645635.1 Caldilineaceae bacterium | reverse complement strand
GGCGTAGGCTCGTGGTCGGCAGCGCCGCCGCAAACACAAAATGGGTTGTGACGCAGTTCGCTGCGTTTTTCAACAGTTTGTCGCAGTCTGTTTTATTGCCAACAGTTGTGTATAGGTAGAGTTTGTGCACGCAAAAAGGAGAAGAGATGTATGCGTAAGTTTTCGTTTGTCCTCACCTTCTTGATGGTGATGGCGCTGCTGCTTGCCGCCTGCGGCGGTGAGACGCCGGCTACCGCGCCTGCCGACAGCGGTGCAGCCGACACCGCGGCGGACGCTGCCGCCGTCGATCCCAATGCGCCCACGCCTGAACCCACGCCGGTGGTCAGCGCTTTCGGCCAGTGTGACGATCCAATGGTCCTGATGCATGGCTTGACGGGTGCGGACGGCGCCGTCTTCGCCGACATGCTCCAGCAGTATGCAGACGCCAATCCCGAGGCTTGCTTCGAAGCCCAGGGCATTCCGTGGGATCTTTTCTTCCAGAAGTATCCCACATCGGTGATGGCCGGCACGCCCCCCGACATGGTCATTTTCCATGCCGCTGAAGTCAACCAGTTCACGGCAGAGGGGCTGATGCAGCCGATGGAAGACTGGTATGAGATCAGCGGCATCGGCAAGGATCAGTTCAATGAAGCGCTGATGGAGCAGATCACCGTCGACGGGCAGACGATGGCCGTCCCCTTCGACAATCACGGCTGGATGCTGTGGTACAACACTGCCCTGATGGAAGCGGCGGGTCTGGACCCCAACGTCCTGCCCACCAATGCCGAGGAGTTTACGGCGGCGGCGATTGCGGCCACCACTGACGTCAATGGCTTGCACCCGACCGACGAGGGCTTCGACCCGGACAACGTTCAGGTGTGGGGCATGTATCCCACGTGGTTCCGCTACACGATCCCTTCGACGCTCTGGCAGTATGGCGGCGGCGTGATCAGCGCTGACGGCACTGAGGCAACGCTCGACAGCCCCGAATCCATCGCGGCGATCAAGTACTGGCATGACCTCATTCACGTCCACCATGTCGCACCCGTGCCGGTCGCTGGGACGATCTCCTCTCACGACCTCTACAAGAACAGCCGGCTGGTCTTCATGTGGGAAGGCACCTGGACTGGCGGCCTGATGCGCGACAACCCGGACATCGCCGCTGTCACCAAGACGGCCTTCCTCAACTCGCTGGCCCCGGACGGCAAACAGGCTGTCAAGTTCGACTCGCACGTCTTCTCGATCCCGGTCGGCGTCGACGACGCGGGCAAGGCGCAAGCCTACGACATGGCGAAATTCCTGCTCGAGAATGGCGTCTACTGGGGCAATGCCGGCCAGGTTCCCGCTCTCAAGTCGGTGCAGGAATCACCTGAGATGGCTAACTTCCCATATTCCGCCATGGCCGCCGAGCAATTCAACGCGATTGGCCGCACGGACTTCGCGCACCCGGCCTTCATCGAAATCCAGACCGCCTATGAGGCGGCCGTGAGCGCAGCCTTGACCGGCCCTGCCGAGGGTGTCGAGCAGGCGCTCAAGGATGGCGACGCGGTGATTCAGGCGATTCTGGACCGCCCATAACCACGTTTGCAGCACATGTAGCACCGCAGGCCGGCGTGTCCCTGTTGGGCCACGCCGGCCTCCACCCCACGTGTAACCGGCGGGATGAAACCGGAGTAGCTGAACCATGACCACATCCACCTCGCAATTGCAAGGCTCAAGGGCAGACGGGCGCCACCGCTGGAAAACCCTGCGCAAGCAACTGCCCAACTATCTCTTCGTCCTGCCGCACTTCTTTTTCTTTGCGGTCTTTCTGCTCTACCCGATCTTCGGTGGTCTGCGCATCAGCATGTTCGATTGGAAAATCATGCTGACGGATCAGAAGTTCATTGGGCTGGAGAACTACCAGGCGCTGCTCAACGACAGAATCTTCTGGCAAGTGTTGGGCAACACGATCACCTTTATGATTATGACCGTGATCATCAATGTGACGCTGGCGTTGATGGTTGCGACCGGATTGAAGCACGGTTTCTTCGGGAGGGATTTCCTGCGCGTACTTTTCTACGCACCTGGCATCCTCTCCGTGTCTGTGCTGGGGATCATCGGCGCCCGCATCTGGGACACGAATCTGGGCATGATCAACTTCTATATGGCCGACGTGATGGGTGGGCCACGCATTCCCTGGCTGAGCAGCACAGCCCTCGTCATCCCAGCGCTCTCCATCACGACCGTCTGGTGGACGTTCGGCTTTCCGATGTTGGTCTTCATTGCCGGTTTGCATAACATTCCTGAACCACTTTATGAAGCTGCCAAGATCGACGGTGCAGGGCCGCTGCACACCTTCCGCCATATCACCGTGCCGCTGATCATGCCGACCATGCTCTTTGTGGTGGTGACGCAATTCATTGCCCACATGCAGGTCTTCGCCCAGCCCTACATTATCACCACGGGCGGCCCCGGCAACGCATCGCGCTCGGTAGTCCAGTATCTTTACGAGACGGCGTGGAAATTCTTCCGTTTCGGCTATGCGTCTGCAATCTCGGTGGTGCTGGCGCTGGTCATGATCGTCATCACTGTGATTCTGTTCCGGCTGATGCGCAACCGCGCAGAGTATTAGTCTACAGGAGAAAATCGTGGCTCCGGCAGCTCACACCACCCCAAGATCCAGTCCAACTGCCCAGCGGAAGTACTTCCGCCGGTCGCTCCTGATGTGGCTGATCTTTCTACCACTCGCCTTCATCATCGTCATTCCATTGCTGTTTATGGTAACGATGTCGTTTACGCTCGAGGCAGATCAGTTCCGCATGCCGATCAAATGGATCCCAGAACCGCCGACCTTGCTCAACTTCCGCAAGATCTTTGCCGACCCATTGATTCCCCTGGCCCGCTGGTTTCTCAACAGCCTGATCGTCGCCAGCGTCGGCACCCTCGTCATCCTCTTCGTATCGTCGCTCAGCGGCTTTGCGTTTGCCCGGCTGCAGTTTCCCGGCAAAAACGTGATCTTCTCACTGCTGCTCTTCAGCCTGATGATCCCGGCGGCGATCACGCTGATCCCATCCTTCTTGATTCTGCGCGATCTGAAGATGCTTGACACCTATCACGCCATCTGGTGGCCTGCCGCCGCCTCGGTGACAGGCGTCTTTCTGCTCCGCCAACATTTCTTTGCCATTCCCATCGAGCTAGAAGACGCCGCGCGCGTCGATGGCGCAGGACGCTTCCGCATTTACTGGCAGATCTGCCTGCCGCTGGTGCGCGGCGCCATGCTTGCGCTCACGATTTTTTCGTTCCTTGGCCTGTGGAACGATCTTTTCTGGCCCCTGATCGTCCTTTCCAAGCAGACGATGCTGACGCTGCCGATCGGCCTGGTGGTGCTCCAGCAGGGTAGCTACGTCCAACGCGGCATGGCTTTTGCCGGCGCCTTTATTGCGACGGTGCCCGTCATGATCTTCTACGCGTTCTTCCAGCGTCAGATCATCGCTGGCGTAACGACCACCGGCATGGCGGGGCAGTAAGAACAATTGATACGTGTTGCGTGTTGCGTGTTATGTGGTGCGTGATGCGTAATAGCGTCACGTAACACGCAACACGTAACACGCAACGATCATTCAACCGATAGGAGCAGCCATCATGTCACAATCATCCGCACAGATTTTGCTGGATTCCAACCGCACCATCGCCGAAATCTCGCCGCTGCTCTTCGGCGGCTTTGCCGAACACATGGGGCGCTGCATCTACGAGGGCGTCTACGAGCCGAAGTCCAAACACGCCGACGCCGCCGGTCTGCGCACCGATGTTCTCGCCGCGCTGCGCGAGCAGAGGTACACAACCGTGCGCTACCCGGGCGGCAACTTCCTCAGCGGCTACAACTGGCTCGACGGCGTCGGCCCCAAGGCGCAGCGCCCGCGTCGCCGCGAACTGGCCTGGCAGTCGCTCGAGACCAACCAGTTTGGCGCCAACGAGTTCATGGGCTTCTGCCAGGCCATCG
>JAPKMV010000470.1 GCA_026645635.1 Caldilineaceae bacterium | reverse complement strand
GTGGAGTTTCAGGGCATGCGCTTTCGCTTCGTCACGATTCAGCCGCACAAGTTCTTCGGGTACACGCGGGAATCCGTAGGTGAATTGCCGGTGCTGATCGCCGATCCGGCCAAATCTGTGATCGACAGTCTCGACCAACCGCATTACAGCGGCGGTGTAACGGAAATTGCCAAAGCGTTGCGCAGCGCTTTGCCCGAAGTGGAAATCTCATTGCTCGAAGAATATGCCAATAGCATGGGCGATCGCAGTCTCGGTTCCCGCTTGGGGTTGCTACTCGAGCAATTAGGCCATCCGGTCGGCAACCTGATCAGATCGTCAACACCGATCAAACTTGATCCAAGTCGCAGCAAGGGTGGCAATTATTCCACACGCTGGCATGTGGCAGTCAATGTGCCGTTTGCCGAACTCTTTCCGGCAGGAGTCGGTTGATGTTGACACGCGCCCAAATCCAACGCCTGGCGCAACGCAATCGCATAGGGATGCAGGTGCAGGAGCGCGACTACATGCAACACCTGCTGCTTGCATTGCTCTTTGCGCGCACCGAAATATTGACCTTCAAAGGTGGTACGGCGCTGCGTCTCGTCTATGGTGGCAGCCGCTATTCTGAAGATCTCGACTTCAATGGGCCGGACGACCTGCCCGTAGTGCGTAATCTTTGGCAGGATATCGTCACGGAATTGGCGTACTACGGCGTGGTCGCCCAATTACGAAACGAGTGGACGTCAGATGTCGGCTACAGCCTGGATGTGAGCTTTCAAGGTCCGCTCTTTGACGGCCGCGACCACAGTAAAGGGAAAGTCCGCGTCGGTGTGAATCGATGTTCAGAACCAGTGGACATCCGCCGTGAACTGGTGACTACCTCCTATGACGACATCCGCCCCTTTGTTGCGGTGGTCATTACGCCCAAACATCTACTGGCAGAAAAGGTGCGCGGCTTGCTGATGCGCAGCAAGCCGCGCGACTTGTATGATCTATGGCTGCTCTTGCGCCAGGGTATCCACCCTGATCCGGCGCTCATCGAACGCAAGTTGAAGATGTATCAACTATCGTGGCAACCAGAGCAACTTTCGTCTGCGATTGAGCAGGTACGCGGCGAGTGGGAGCGCGATCTGCGTCCCTTGCTGCCCCAGTATGTCGCCTTTGACGATGTCGCTGGCGCTGTGCGCAGACTGCTGCCTTGAAGCGAGGAGACGAGAACCGACCAATGCCAACTGAACTTTTCACCGTCCATACGCCGCCGGACGCCTGGCGGCGCTTCCGGGAACATTTTCACCCGGCTGTGCGCGCCGAGCGCATCGCCACCGCCGACGCGCTCGGCCGCGTGCTGGCAGAAAGCGTGACCGCGCCCGGCGACCTGCCTGAATTCCAGCGCTCCACGGTGGATGGCTATGCCGTCAACGCCGCCGACACCTACGGCGCGTCGCCTGGGCTGCCGGCCTTCGTCACCGTGGTCGGCGAGGTGCCCATGGGGCAGGCGGCGGCGCTGACCATCGGCGTGGGCGAGGCTGCGCTGGTGCACACCGGCGGCATGATCCCGCCGGGCGCCGATGCCGTGGTGATGATCGAGCACACGCAGCGCGTCGATGCCGCCAATATCGAAGTCATGCAGCCAGTCTCCCCTGGCCAGAGCGTCATCCAGATCGGCGAGGATGTGCGCCGCGGGGACGTGGTGCTGAGTGCCGGGCGCCGCCTGCGCGCCCAGGATCTCGGCGGGCTGCTGGCGCTGGGCGTCACCACGGTGCACGTCGCCGCGCCGCCGCGCGTGGGCATTGTCTCCACCGGCGACGAGGTGGTGCCGCCGGACCAGCCGGTGCAGCCGGGCCAGGTGCGCGACATCAACTCCTACACCCTGGCCGCGCTGGCCACGCACGCCGGCGCGACGCCGGTGCGCTACGGCATCATTCCCGACAACCGGCAGGCGCTGGCGGGTGCGGCGGCGCGGGCGCACGCCGAATGCGACCTCGTCATCTTCTCCGCCGGCAGTTCGGTGAGCTACCGCGACATGACCGCCGAGGTGATCGCCGAACTGGGCGCGCCGGGCGTGCTCGTCCACGGCGTCAGCGTCAAACCGGGCAAGCCGACGATCCTGGCGGTCTGCGCGGGCAAGCCGGTCTTCGGGCTGCCAGGCAACCCGGTCTCGGCGATGGTGATCTTCGACCTGTTCATCACGCCAACGATTGCGGCGCTGCTGGGCGAGACGCTCACCGCCCGGCCACGCGTGCAGGCGCGGCTGGCGCGCAACATCGCCTCGGACACGGGCCGCGAAGACTACGTGCAGGTGCGGCTGGAGGAGCGCGAAGGCGAGCTGTGGGCCGTGCCCGTCCTGGGCAAGTCGAACCTGATCTACACGCTGATCCACGCCGATGGTTCGCTGCAGGTGCCGCTGGATTCCAACGGCATCCGTGCGGGCGCGTGGGTGACAGTGACGCTATTTTGAAGACGGCTCACGCAAAGCCGCAAAGGCGCAAAGAAAGACAATGGATGACACAATGGATACTGTATCGCCCGAACAACCAACGCCCACGCTGGCGGTCTATCAGCGTGAATCGCGCAAGACGTGGAGCCTGATCCACACCGACCATGCCATCGTCTACCCGACGCTGGGGCTGGTCAACGAGGCCGGCGAGGTGGCGGGTAAGGTCAAGAAAATCTTCCGCGACAAGGGTGGGGTGATCGCCCCGGCCGACCGCGAGGCGCTCAAGCAGGAGCTGGGCGACGTGCTCTGGTACTTCACGCAGATCTGCACCGAACTCGACCTGACCCTGGAAGAGGTGGCCGCCGCCAACCTGGAGAAGCTCTTCTCGCGCCTGGAGCGGGGCGTCATCGGCGGCAGCGGGGATCAGCGGTAACGACGTTAGCCAGCAAGAATGGTATACTGGCAGCGTCAGTATCGTATTTAGGTCTCAATACCGTACAATGGCCAGACCAGAATTTAGAATTGAGTTTGCGCCGGAAGTGTTGCGGCATTTGCAGGTAATTCCGCGGCAGCAGCACAACTTGTTGCGCACTGAGATTCACGATCAGTTGCGCTTCACGCCGCTGGTGCAGACGCGTAATCGCAAACCGCTTGAATTGCCCGCACCCTTTGCCGCCACGTGGGAGCTTCGTTGTGGGCTGCGTAATCGTTTTCGGGTTTTCTATACTGTGGACGAAGAGGCCAACACTGTCAACATTCTGGCCATCGGCGTCAAGGAAGGCAACCGCCTGTACATCGGACGAGAGGAATATCGCTCATGAGAATTGCACCGTTGGCAGAGGTCAAGGCCCGCCTGGGCACTTATGTGGAGCAGGCACAACGCGAAGGTCCAATCGTCATCACCCGCAACGGCAGACCGGTCGCCGTGCTGTTGGTTCCCGCAGATGATGAAGACCTGGAAGACCTGCTGCTCAGCCGATCGCCTCGTTTCCAGGCCATGCTTGCGCGTTCGCAGCAGAGTATCGCCGCCGGGCAAGGACTGCCGGAAGCAGCGTTTTGGCAGTTGGCAGAGAAACAGGCGACCTATGACACCGGCGATGGAGAGCAGGAGGATGTGGACAACTCGTGACAATTTGGAAGTGCAACTGCCACCTATACGCGGGTAGGCGCGCACAATAGCCCCAGCGCTGCATTGCAGAGCCGATCTACGGTGACTCACACACCCCTGCCAAACAACTTCACCGCGTCAACCACAGATTCCCAAACCGATCCACCGCTGCGGCCCAGCCCGGTGCGACGACAACGGTCGCGTCGTACTGCAGGACGATGGCCGGGCCGGCGAAGCGGTTGCCCGGCGCCAGCCGGTCGCGGCGATAGCACGCGGCCGTGACCGGCGCGTCCGCGTCGAACCAGACCGGGCGATCCGTTAACCGCGCTGGCGTGGCGTCCGGGCCGGCCAGCGGCTGCTCCGGGAGAGAAAGGCGGGCGCCCGGCGCGGTGGCGCGCACCCGCAGCGTCACCACCTCCGCGGGCTCGCCGGGCATGGCATAGCCGTAGCGCTGCGCG
>JAPKMV010000046.1 GCA_026645635.1 Caldilineaceae bacterium | reverse complement strand
GATCCGCACCATGCCAGCCACCGACCTCCTCAACCGGCTCGACGTGCAGCACCTCATCACCGACAAAGTGCGCGATCTCTGGTTCGAGGATGTGTATTACGACCGGCAGATCGGCGCGCAGTTGGGCGCAAGGGGCGACGGGCGAGGGGCGCCGACTTCCCCATTCACCAATCCAACAGTCACCATCGCCGCTCCCCTTCCCTTCAACGCCACCCACCTGGACCTGATCGCCGCGCTGGCGGTGGATGCCGCAACCGCACAGACGCTGCTGACCGCGACGATTCCGGTGGCCGCGGTGACCGTGACGGCCGCGGATGGCGCGACGCAGCAGTTCACCATCACCGGCGGCGGCGCACCCGGCAGCCAGCTGGCCGACGACGCGCTGGATAGCCCGCTGGCTGCGAGCAGCGGCGCAGTGGTGGCCTGGCGCGATGTAGAAGGCGGCCGCCAGGAGTATCGCGTGCGTTTGCCGCTGCCTGCGCCGATGACCGCCACGACTATCACCGTCACGGCGCTGGACCCGGGCTTGCCGGTGCGCGTACAGGCAGCGACTCTCTACGATGAGCGCACGGGCATGTTCAGCGCGCTGCTGCCCAGCGACCGCGGCCGCTTCGCCCGCGTCCACAGCGGCGACGTCAAGATCTATGAAAACCTGGATCGCACCGGTCGCGCCTACCTGGCCTCTGCGGTGATCACCGCCACGACGGCGGCGGATGCACTGGCACACCTGGCCGCCGGTCTGCCGCCCGGCGCCGCGGTGGTCGAAGGCGGCGCACCGCTGACCGGTACTGTGGCCGCCCCTGGCACGGCGCTGATCCGTGCATACTCGGCGGAGCGCATCGTGGTGGAGACGCAGAGCGAACAGCCTGCGCTGCTGATGCTCAGCGACGCCTTCTACCCCGGCTGGCAGGCGACGGTGGATGGCGCGCCCGCGGCGATCTTGCCGGCGAACGTGCTCTTCCGCGGGGTCTATCTACCGGCTGGCGCGCACACGGTTATTTTCACCTACGAACCGACAGGGTGGCGCATCAGTCTCGCGTTGGCTGGCAGCGGGTTGTTGCTGGCGCTGCTGGGCCTGAGTGCAGCCAGCGTGGGAGACTTTCGCCAGCGACGGCGGGCTGGAGTATAATCGGCGCATGAATGGATTCAACCGCGTCGTCGCCACCCTGCTCTGGCTGCTGCTGCTCGCCGGCGTGATCGTGGCCGCAACGGCGCCGCTGGCCACGACGGCATGGCTGATCACGCAACTGACTGCCCTCGATCAATGGCTGGCTGGCTGGCAGGAGGCAAATCCCACCTACTTCATCATCGGCCAGGCTGCGGTGGGCATCGGTGGGCTATTGATTTTCGGTGCGTTGATCTTCGCTGAAATCATGAGCGCCCGGCCGCGCGGCGTGCGCATCCGCACCAGCGAAGGCGGCTCCGCGGAAGTGGACACCGGCAGCATCGGGCGGCGTTTGCAGTGGCACCTCGACCAGATGGCAGAGGTGATCAACGTAATGCCGGCGGTGAAGTCGCGCGGCGGCGCCGTCGACATTCGCCTGGAAATCGAGACGGCGCCGGACGTGGACATCCCGATGAAAACCGATGAGGTGGTCGAAGTCACCCGCGTGGTGATCGAACAAGATATGGGGCTGCGTCTGGGCAAGCTGGATGTACACGTCCGCTGTGCACCCTTCGAACCCGAATGGAACACCTGAGCGGTGGACAAGTCGCCATGATTTCCAGCAGTACGATGACTCTGGGGCGCTTCGTCCGGGTCACGTTGCATAATTTCCGCCAATTGATCCGCGACATCAACGCGCCGATAACATCGCCCATGACGAGCCAGTCTCATCACCCGCCGCAGCTTAGCCCCAGCCCCGCCCCGCCCGTGGCGGAAGAACCCATCGCGCCGGCGCAGACTCCGGACGACGACGCACCTCTTGCCGTTGCTCTGAGCGACGCAGGTGAAATCAGCAGCGCAGGCGAGGAAGAGGAAGAAGACAGCGCGCAGGCGCTGCTCGATGCAGTGGCGGCCACCGGTCTGCTGCTCCCCGCGGTGTTGGAAAGCCTGCTCTTTGTGGCCGAGAGTGCAGTGGAGCCGGCGCAACTGGCGCGTGCCTGCGGTGTAACGCTGCCCGCAGTGGAGCAAGGGCTGGCAGAGTTGGCGGAGCACTATCGCACGGCAGGGCGCGGGCTGCGGCTGCAAGAGCGCGCCGGTCGTTATCAACTGGTGACTGCGCCGGAAACGGGCGCTGTGGTCGAAGCCTTCCTCCAGGTTGACACGACGGTGCGGCTGTCCGGGCCGGCGCTGGAAACCCTGGCCGTAATCGCCTATCGCCAGCCGGTGACGCGGGCGCAGGTGGAGGCGGTGCGCGGGGTTGACTGTTCCGGCGTGCTGCGCTCGTTGATCCAGCGGGGGCTGATCGAGGAGACGGGCCGGCTGGAGGCGCCGGGACGCCCGGTACTCTACGGCATCACCGATCTCTTTCTCCATCACTTTGGCCTGACCACCTTGCGCGAACTGCCGCCGCTCGCCATCGCCGAACAGGATCGCATGGATGAGGTGCTCAGCGACAGCGTCACCCAGCCGGCTGCGTCAGGCGAATCAGCCCCTCACAATTGAACGTCAGCTTCTTTGCTGGTAGAATGTCAGCCAGAGGCCTGTAGCACGTGCCATGATTGCGTGGCTTATACCGTAAATTCCATCAGGTATCTGGCCAGGTAGGGAGGCAGTATGCGGATCCAGCAGCGCTGGACAGTGTTGATTCTTCTTGTCGTGCTGTGCATTGGTTTGCTGATGACACACGCGGCGCCGGTGCTTGCCGCAGAAAAGAGCATCGTCTGGGATGCGTTCGACGTCGACATCCAGGTGAACGCCAATGGCGCGTTCGACGTGACCGAACGGCAAGCCATCCGCTTTATGGGCGGCGATTTTACCTTCGGTTTTCGCAACATCCCCAAAGACCGCCTGGGATACATCGACAACTGGGCGGTGACCGACGCCAGCGGCAATGTCTACACCCAGGCCAATGGCGGCACAGCGCCTTACACCTTTGTCGTCAGCGACACAGGCGGCGACTATGCAATTCGCTGGTATTTCCCCGCCACTGACGAACCGGAGACGTACACCCTCCAGTACACCGTCTACGATGGGCTGCGTTACTATCCCGACGGCGACCAACTCTGGTGGAAGGCGGTCTATGGCGACCGCTCCTACCCGGTGCTGTCGAGCCGCGTGCGCGTCTTGCTGCCAAACCCGGCGGTGGCGCAGCAATACCAGGCCTACATCAACGGCGCCGACGCGCGCGGTTCGGTGACGGCCCAGTTGCTCGATGACGGCCGCGCCGTAATCTTCGACGCGGCGCGGCGGCTGAACGCCGGCGAGGAGCTGGAAGTGCGCGTCGAGTTCACGCCGGATGTGGTGGTGGGTGCAGCGCCTTCCTGGCAGCGGGCCGCCGACGCAGAGGCAGCGCAGCGGGAGCAGCAGCAGGCGTATCTCGACCAGTGGGGGCCGGTGGCGTCGGTGGGATTGGGCGCATTGGGGCTGCTGCTCTTCTTTGGCGGCCCGCTCGGCGTCTATCTCTTGTGGTTTCGTTTTGGACGTGATAAGCCGGTGGTGAGGGTGGCCGACTATCTGACCGAGCCGCCCGATCCGTTGCCGCCAGGGCTGGCCGGCACGCTGCTCGACGATTCCGCCGACATGCAGGACATCGTCGCCACCATCGTCGACCTGGCGCGGCGCCGCGTGATCAGCATCACCGAGGAGCGCACCGAAGGTTTCTGGAAATCGGGCACCGATTTTATCTATCGCCGCGAGCGCACCGACACACCGCTGGAACCCTTCGAGCAAAAGGTGCTGGACAGCGTCATGGGGGCGAGGGATGAAGTGCGCCTCTCCGATCTCAAAGACAAGTTCTATAAGAAGATCGACGGCATCAAGTCGCAGATGTACACAGACCTGATCGCCCGCGGCTATTACAAACAAAGCCCGGACAGCGCCCGCACGCAGTTTGGCTGCCTGGGCGTTGCGCTGATCGTCGGTTCGGTGGGCATCGGCTTTGTCGTGCTGCTGGCTGCTGGCGACCTGACGGCGGCGGCCATCTGTCCCGGCATCGGCCTCTTTGTCACGGCCCTGGCCATGCTGATTGCCGCCCGCTTCATGCCGCGCAAGGCTGACCCAGGCGCCGAGGCGGCGGCGCGTTGGAGCGCATTCCGCGAGTATCTCAAAAACATGGATAAGTATGGCGGCGTGGCTGAACAGAAGGAGATCTGGGATCGCTGGCTGCCCTACGCCATTGCCTTTGGCTGCGACAAGGACTACATCCGCAAGTTCGAGGCGGTCAATGCGCCGGCGCCGGGCTGGTACATCCCGTCGCCCGACCTCTACGGTCCCTACCGGCGGCGCTACTTTGGCCCGGACTGGAATCGCCCGGTGGTGCTGCCCGGCGGGATGCCCGACGCCGGTTCGATGGGCGGCGGCGAGGGCGGCAGTTTCGGCGGCGGGCTGAGCGACGCCAGCAAGGGATTGGGCAGCAGCCTGGCCGGCATGAGCGCGGGTCTCGGTTCGCTCCTCAGCAGCGCCAGCTCCACCATGACCAGCCGCCCGTCCAGTTCCGGCGGCGGCGGTTGGAGTGGCGGCGGTGGCTGGAGCGGCGGCGGCAGCTTCGGCGGCGGCGGGGGCGGCGGGGGCGGCGGCGGTTTCGGATGAATCAATCTCCCAATCTCTCAATCTCCTAATTTCCAGCATGAGATTGAGAGATTACGAGATTGGGAGATTGCGTGATTGATTGGCATGACGTAGAACCAGTGGGAGCCAGGTGCGCATATGGTAGGTAGCGGCAAAGTAGTCGGGTTGGTTTTGATGATCGGCAGTGCGGTGCTGCTGCTGGCGTTTGGCGCGTGGGCGTTCACAGCGCTTTCGTCGAGCGAGACCACCAGTGGCGGCGCGGTTTTGGGCATCCTGCTGGCGCTGCTCGTGATGGCGCCCGTCTTTGGCATCGGCGTCTACCTCTTCCGCAAAGGTGGGCAAGAGCAGCAAGAACTGGTGCAGGTGCAGAAAGAGAAGCAGATTCTCAACGCAGTGCTGACGCGCGGCCAGGTCAGCATCAGCGAGTTGGTGGCAGAAATGCAGCTCCCGCGCGACGAGATCGAGCAGATGATCCACAACCTGGTCGGCAAACAGCTTTTCAGCGGCGCCATCAACTGGGACAAGGGCATTCTGTACAGCGTGGAGAGCCAGAAGCTCACCGACGACCAAAAGTGCCCTAACTGTGGCGGCGACCTGGTTTTTGCAGGCAAGGGGCTGATCAAGTGTCCTTACTGCGGCAGCCAGGTGTTCCTGACCAAGCGCGCCGCGGCGCAGACGGCAGGTGGGTGAGAGGGTTGTTTGCCGTAGGTGCGGTTTGCAACCGCACGAATCCCCGCCTGCACCGCAGCTTTGTGCGGATACAAACCGCACCTACGGCAAAGTGGAAGTCGTATAGGTCTCAATCCCCCATCACTTCAGCAGTGAGAAGTACGCATGGAATGGGCAAAAAGCCAGGAGGAGAAGCAACATGTCTGACCAATTTGTAGAATCAGCCAAGCAGCAGATGGGCGCGGTGGAGCGCCTGCTCAAGGGTCTGCCGGGCATCGGCGGCTATGTGGACAAGGAACTGCGCCGCGACGCCGACAAGCGGGTGCGCGAGAGCATCGCTCAAGAGCTGGAGCGGAGCAAGAGCGCCCTGATGGACGCCCAGAATGCGCTGCTCAAGGGCGGCGGTCTGGCGCTCATGGATGATGTGGACGAGGCGGTGGTGAAGCTGGGCACGCTGACAGACCGCATCAAGACCGCCGCCTATGGCTACGCCGGTCTCTTCGACCCGGTGCGGATCAAGGAAGCCCAACTCGACGCGCTCTACCGCTTCGACACTGCGCTGGCCCAACAGGTCGGCACGATCAACGCGGCGATTGCGGCGCTGACCCAGGCCATCGAGGAACGGGGCAATGTGGCCGCCGCGGCCGCCGCGCTGACCAAGACCATCACCGCGATGAGCCAGTTGTTCGACCGGCGCAAGGAAGCCATCGTTGCGCCCGACCTGCTGGCGCAGCCCGACTATGCGCCGCCGGCAAACCTGCCGGGCAGCTTGCCCACGGACATCGCCAACGATCCCAATGCCGTCGGCTGACAGCGCTGAACTGCAAAGGTGCCACGTTCTTGCACCGTTGGGTGAGCAATCGACACGACAATCTGTTGATAGATTACTGTTGCCAAGTGATCAAAGGAGAAACCTATGCCTCGCATTATTGATGTAGTGGAAGCGCCCAACCAGGGGCCAAATGACATGGTCGCCCGCGTCCCGGACTTTGGCTCGGGCGACTTTCGCCTGGGCAGCCAGGTGATTGTGCGCGAGAGCCAGACTGCGGTGTTTTACCGCGACGGCAAATCGCTCGACACCTTCCCCGCCGGCCGCCACACCATCACCACGGCGAACCTGCCCATCATCTCGTCGGTGATGAGCTTCTTCACCGGCGGCAACAATGTCTTCACCGCCGAGGTCTACTTCGTGAACATGCGCGAGTTCACCGACCTCAAGTGGGGCACGCCGCAGCCAATCAGCCTGCGCGACACCGAGCTGGGCTATGCCCGCGTGCGCGGCTTTGGCCAATACACGATGCAAATTTCAGACCCCAAGCTCTTCGTGGACAAGATCGTCGGCACGCAAGGTCTCTACCAGACCTCGCAGATCGAGGACTATCTGCGCAACGCCATCATCAGCCGCATGACCGACGTGCTGGGCGAAAACATGACCAGCATCTTCGACCTGCCCAAGCTGATGGACGAAATGAGCGCGGCCATCAAGGCGCGCGTGCAAGATTCCTTCACCGCGATGGGCATCGCGCTCAAACAGTTCATGGTGGTCTCCCTGACGCCGACCGACGAGACGGCAAAGGCCATCGACGAGCGCGCCTCGATGGGCGCCATCGGCGACATGAACGCCTACATGAAATACAAAGCTGCGCGGGCGATGGGCGACGCGGCCAACAACCCCAGCGGCAGCGGCATGGCCGGCATGATCACCCAGGCGATGCAGAGCAGCGCCCAGCCGGCTCCCGCGCCCGCGGCTGCGGCTGCTGCACCGGCGGCGCCCGGCGTGATGACGCTGGAAGAAGCTGCCGCCTATCTCAAGGTCGCGCCCGCCGACGTGCAGACCGCCATCGACGCCGGCGAAATCAAAGCCAAGAAGATCGGTTCACAGTACCGCATCGCCAAAGACGCCATCGACGCGTATCTGGCTGGTTGAAACAATCTCCAATCTCTAATCTCTTAATCTCCTATCAACGAGATTAAGAGATTAGAGATTGGAGATTAGCGAAAAGGAGCCTGCTGCCTATGCGCGCCTGGGAAATCGCTGTTGCCGCCGTAGCGCTGGTCGTCTGCCTGGCCGTAGGTCTGATCGCGGCCGAACGGCTGGCGCCACAGCCCACTGTCGGCGTTGTGCGCTTCGACGCCGAAATCACCTTCCAAACGGCAACGCCGCTGATCGACCTGCTGGAGCGGGCGCGCGACGACGACCAGATCGCCGCCGTGGTGCTGGAAGTTGCCAGCCCCGGCGGTCTGGCCACGAGCAGCGAGAGCATCTTCCACACGCTGATCAGCCTGCGCGCACGCAAGCCGCTCGTGGTGGTTGTGGATGGCCTGGCAGCCAGCGGCGGCTACTACATGGCCGTGGCGGGCAATCGGCTCTTCGCCCCGGCTTCGAGCTACATCGGCAACGTGGGAACCCGCAGCGGGCGCCCCGACGACCCCTCGATCAGCAGCGATGAGCTGAGCAGCGGCCCTTACAAGCTGGAAGGCGGCAGCCGTTTCGACCGCATCCGCCAGTTGCAGTTGGTGGCCGATGCCTTTGTCACCCATGTGGTGGCGCAGCGCGCACAATCGACGGTCAACCCGCTGCAGCTTACCGCCGACGAAGTCGCCGAAGCGCGCATCTACCTGGGCAGCGAGGCGCTGGCGCTGGGGCTGATCGACGAGGAGGGCAGCCGCGCCGACGCCATCGACGCAGCGGCGGCGCTGGCCGGGCTGACCAGCTACCAGACGGTCGATCTGCCGGCGCGCTACGGCTATCTAGCGCCGGCGCCCCAGCCCATCGACGTGGCCGTGGCGCAGATGGTGGCGAATGCGCCCCCGGGCGCCATCTACATGCTTGACAGCCGCATTCCGCTCGCTGCGGACGAGGCGGGCCAGCCCGCCAAGACGCAGCACAGCCTGGGCGCACGTCAGCCCGCCACAACGTTCTCGTCCATTCTGCCCCAGGCCGAAGGGATCGCGCCATGAAACCCACCACACGTTGGCTGCTGATTGCATTGGCCGGGCTGGCGCTGCTGGTCGGCCCGGTGCTGCTGCGCATCTACTGGCTGGGCTACACGACGCGCAGCTATGTTCCCGGAGAACAGAAGGCGGCCGTGATTGCCGCCACGCCTGTGCCCACGATCACGCCGGCTGCGCAACAGGCGCCGTCCGCGCCGCCGCAGAATGAACTGAAGCGCGGGCCGGTCATCGTTGACCTGGCGCACGGCACGCGCATTGCCCGCAACCGCTTTCAACCGCTTGCCAGCGCGCTGGCGGCGCGGGGCCTGGAGGTCATTTTTTGGACGCCGGCCTTTGTGGTCAGCGAAGGCATCAGCCCTGCCGATTATCCTGACCAGTCTGACGTGCTTACCCAGCGCCTTGTCGATGCCAGCGCGCTCGTGGTCGTCAGCCCCTTCTACCCATACACCGAGCGCGAGGTGGCCGTCGTCGAGAAGTTCGTGGCAGACGGCGGCCGGTTGATCATCATCAGCGACCCGGATGTGGAGGGCGATCTGGCGCAGGATGCCAACATCCTGGCTGCACCCTTTAGCATCGTCTTCAACGAAGACTATCTCTACGACACCGTCGACAACGACGCCAATTTCACCCACTTCTTCCAGGGTGAGTTTAGCGACCGCGCCGAAGGGCTGGCCGGCAGCCGCATCGCCTTTTACGGTGGACGCAGCATCAGCGGCGCCATGATTCCCCAGGCGCGCACTGCCTCGACGACGTTGAGCAGCTTGCGCACCGGGCAGACGGATCTGGTGTCGGTGGCCATCGGCGGGCAGGTTGCCAACAATTCGGTGGGCCGCGTGCTGGCGATGAGCGATTTCGACGTGCTGACCGAGCCGTTTGTCATGCGCCACGACAATCGCGAGATGCTCGACTTCGTCGCCAGTTTCTTGACGGGCGCCCAGCGCACCAATACGATCGCCGACTTCCCGGCCTTTTTGGGCAAAGAAGTGGCCCTGGTCATCGACAATACGCAGCCGGTCGGCGCGCTCGGGTTGAGCAAGGCCGCCGAGTTGCAGATTTTCTTGGAATCCACCGGGCGCGTCTTCAAACTGGCGCCCAACAGTTGGCTGGACGACAGCCAGGGCGAGCCGGGCGTCGATCTGATTTATGTCGCCGGCTATCGTGCTGCCGATGTGATGACAACGCTGCTCAGCGATCTGGGCATCACGTTGGTGGAAGAGGTGGTGACGACGACCGTCCCCGTTGCGCCGGTTGCGCCGCTGCCGCCGCCGGTGGAGGCGCCCCTGCCCGCGCCACCGCTGCTGCCGGATGACGCAGCGCCGGCGCTGCCGGAGCCGCCCACGCTGACAACACCGCTGCCCCCGCCCGAAATGCCCGACCCGCTCGCGCCGCCGGAGTTGACAGCCACGAGCGAGCCGGACGCAACCTTCACGCCGGGGGCGCCGCTGCCTCCCACCGAGCCGGGCACACCGGAGAACACAGTCACGGTGGACGTGCGCACCCTCTGGTTGATGCAGCCACCGGCCACGCCCGTTGCGCCGGAGGAGACGACGCCGGAAGATGCATCGGCTGCTGACGCCGGCGCCGAACCCACTGTGACGCCTGTGGCGCCGCCCGCTGCCGGGTCAGCCCCTGCGGGTGAGCCTGTGCTCTACCTGGTGCGCGAAGATGGCATTCGCCTGGTGGCGGACGAGACGCAGTTCTTCATCCAGCGCCCCTACCACGGCGACATGCGCGTGCTGGCGGTGCTCGGCAACAGTGAACAGGCGATCAACGCCGGGCTGACGCGGCTGCTCACCCGCAACTTCTACGACTGCATCAACCAGGAAAACCTGGTGATCTGCCCGGTGATGCCAGGCAGCGACCCATCGCTCCCTGCGCCCGCGGCGACGCCAGCCGCCACGCCCACCGGCGCCCCTGAAACGCGGCCGGAGAGTGCGCCGGGCGGCCCTGTCTCTGCGCAGCCGATTCTTCTGGTGGACGACGACAGCGGCGCGGCAGAAGGGGAAGAATCTGAGGCCGCCACCTATCTCTTTGCCCTGGGCGGCGCCGGCTACCAGGTAGATTACTGGAGCACGAGCGAGCGCGGCTTCCCCGACGACGCGACGCTGGCCGACTACGCCTGGGTGATCTGGAGCGATGCCGGCTACGCGGCCAGCGGCATTTCCGGCGAGAGCCTGCGTCTGATCAACAACTTCATCAACCAGGGCGGCCATCTCACCATCAGCAGCCGCATGCCCTTCTACGGCGTCGCCAACGAGCCTTCCTCGACGATCAAAGACCTGGTGCTCGACGATGATATCCCGGAACTAGTGGCGGGGCTGCCGCGCGAGCCGATCCAACTCACCGGGAGCCTGCCGGCGGTGCCGCCGCTGGAGTCGGAGCCGGAGCCGTCCACCGGCGCGCGCATCGCCATGCGCCGCGGCCCCACCAGCGGCAGCCCCACGGCGCCGGTGCTGGTAGTTTACAGCGACGAGAACTTCGCCGAACCGCAGGGCGCCCTGTTGATGCTCTTGGGCATGTCCGTGGCCTGGCTGCCCAGTGACGTCGGCCAGCAACTGATTCTCAACATGGCGGATGTCATGCTGGCGGAATAGCCGCAACGCCAAGTCTCGCCACGCTGTCACTGCCTCTGCCAACAGTCATTTTCACCGGGTCGCACGGGTCACCGTGCACCCGGTGTTTGTTATGGCGCCGGTGAATGCGCCACCGCTCGCTGCATCAGCAGAAAGGAACCGCAGGGATGCCGACCAAATTCAAGTTTTACCGGGAATTGAAGAACATCGGCTACGAGTTGTTTATCGGTGCGCTGTCGATCCTCTCGATTCTCAATTCTGTGCTTAGCCTCACCTTCACCGAGCACGACAATTTGCAGACTGTGCTGTCGATCCTGGACAGCGTGGTCACGCCGATCTTCATGGCAGATTTTCTCTACCGTTTTTTCACAGCCGCCTCACGCTCGCGCTACTTCTGGCTGGGCTTCGGGTGGGCCGATCTGCTTTCCAGCCTCCCCTTCCCCCAGTTGAAGATCATGCGCATCTTCCGGCTCATCCGCGTCATCCGGCTTCTG
Organism: Caldilineaceae bacterium; assembly: GCA_026645635.1. GTDB lineage: Bacteria > Chloroflexota > Anaerolineae > Caldilineales > Caldilineaceae > Fredericiella. The sequence goes on along the minus strand of JAPKMV010000046.1, from coordinate 528 downwards.
GCCGAGTTTGGCGCACGTCGCCTTCTTCACGAGTTTGTGAGCCAGCGCGCCCAGAACGCGCTGCTGACAGTCGCCTTCCTCGTGCTCTGCATCCTGGAGTTCGGCTCGCTGGCCATTCTCTCCGCCGAGCAGGGCGCGCCCCGCGCCAATATCATCAACGCGTCCGATGCGCTCTGGTGGGTTTTCGTGACGATCACCACGGTGGGCTACGGAGACTTCTACCCGGTGACCGACTCCGGGCGTCTGATCGGCATCGTTGTCATGATCGGCGGCGTGGGTCTCTTCGGCACCCTGAGCGGCTACCTGGCCAACGCCTTTCTGTCGCCCAACAAAGCGAAGGCCGCCCACGCGCACGACCTGCCCGACTCCAAGACCCGGCTGGCGGAGTTGCAGCAGATGCTGGAGGAACACGAGCGGAGCGCCGCCACAATCCGCGCCCGGCTGGCTGAGCTGGCCGAGGTCAGCGGCTAACCGCGGAAGTAGCCGTTCAGCCAATTGAGATGGAACGCGGATGACGCGGATTGGGCG
>JAPKMV010000469.1 GCA_026645635.1 Caldilineaceae bacterium | reverse complement strand
CGCTGATGCAGCGCAGCCCGATCGACCTGATCAAAATCCTGATGCAGTATGGCATCATGGCGCCGATCACCCATACGATCGACCACGATACCGCGGTGATCCTGGGCGAAGAACTCGGCGTAACGGTCAACTGGCCGGCGGCGGAGCAGCCTGAGGAAGAGATCGAGGCCGAAGAGCCGGGCGCAACCAGCGAGCGGGTGCGTGCGCGCAACCTGGTCCACAAGGTGATCGCTGAAGAAGACCCGGAGCGTATGGTCGATCGCCCGCCCGTGGTGGCGGTGTTGGGTCATGTCGATCACGGCAAGACCACGCTGCTCGACCGCGTGCGCCACACGGATGTGGCCAGCGGCGAAGCCGGCGGCATCACCCAGCGCACCGGCGCGTATCAGATCAACCTGGAGGGCAAGAAGATCACCTTCCTGGACACGCCGGGCCATGAAGCCTTCACGTCGATGCGCGCCCGCGGCGCCCAGGTGACGGACATCGTGGTTTTGGTGGTGGCCGCCGATGATGGCGTCATGCCGCAGACCAAGGAAGCCATCAGCCATGCGCGGGCAGCCGGTGTGCCGATCATCGTCGCCATCAACAAGATCGACAAGCCCAACGCCAATCCGCAGCGGGTGATGGACGAGTTGGCCCAGGAGGGCTTGCAGCCGGAAACCTGGGGCGGCGACACCATCATGGTGCAGCTCAGCGCGCTGACCAATCTGAATGTGGAAGACCTGCTGGACAACATCCTGGTGCTGGCGGAAGTGGAGCAGTTCAAGGCCAACCCCAAGGGCCGGTGTGTGGGCACGGTGGTCGAGGCAGAGCTGGACAAGCTGCGCGGCGTCACCGCAACGCTGCTGGTGCAAAACGGCACGCTGCGCCGCGGCGATACGCTGGTGGTGGGCAACACCTGGGGCCGCATCAAGGCGATGTTCGACTACGAAGGCAAGCCGATCCAGGAAGCGACGCCCAGCACCCCGGCCATCGTGCTGGGTTTGCAGGAGGTGCCCAGCGCGGGCGACATCTTCGAACGCGTGATGAATGACAAGGAAGCGCGGCGCATCGCCGAGGAACGCAAGCAGGCGGCCACCGCAGCCGCGCATCAGCCGCCCCGCCCCAAGATGTCGCTGGAAGATTTCTTCGCCCGCATGGAGGGCGAGGGGATCAAGACCCTCAACCTCATCGTGCGTGCCGACATGCAGGGCACCCTCGAACCGGTGGTCAACAGCTTGAACGAGCTGACCAACGACGAGGTGCAGGTCAAGATTCTGGCCGCCAGCATCGGCGACCTCTCCGAATCGGATGTGATGCTGGCCGAGGCGAGCGATGCCGTGATCATCGGCTTCAGCGTGGGCGTGGACAAGAGCGCCCAGGTGCGCGCCGACCTCTCCGGTGTGGAGATTCGCCACTACGACATCATCTACAAGATGATCGAGGACATCGAGGATGCCATGAAGGGCATGCTCGACCCGATCTACAAGGAATCGGTTGTCGGCCACGCCACGGTGTTGCAGCTTTTCAAGCTGCGCAAAGGCACCATCGCCGGCTGCATGGTCAACGACGGCTATGTCAAGCGCGGGGCGCTGGCGCGTATTCTGCGCGGCGGCCAGGAGATCGCCAAGGGCGATCGCGTCGAGACGCTGCGCCGCTTCACCGAAGACGTGGCGGAAGTGCGCGCCGGCTATGAATGCGGCATCAACCTGAGCGTCAACGATGCGCTGTTGCAGGAGGGCGACGTGATCGAACTCCTGGAGCGGCAGCGCGTTCGGTAGGAGATTGGAGATTAGGAGATTAAGAGATTGAGAGATTGGGATTTCCGTTTGAGGGTGAATTTCAATCTCCTAATCTCCTAATCTCCAATCTCCTTTCTCCCACCCATTGGAGATTCAACCATGTCATCCAACGTTCGTCAGAAACGTGTGGAGGAATTGCTGTCGCAAGAACTGTCGATCATCGTGGGCGCTGAACTGGCAGACCCGGCCATCAGCCTGGTCGATGTCACCAACGTTGTCGTCAGCAAGGACCTGCGCACAGCGAAGGTTTATGTCTTCCATCGGGACGAGGCAGTGAGCCAGCGTGCGCTGCTCAAGGCGCTGACGCGGGCCACGCCCTACATCCGCGGCGAGATCGCCGAGCGCTGTGGGCTGCGCGTCGTTCCCGAAGTCTACTTTTACTACGACGATGCGCCGGCCCGCGCCGCACGCGTCGATGAACTGCTGCGCCAGCTCGCCACGGAAAAAGCCGCGCCGGCTCAGGCAGAGGGCGAATAGACCGCGGATTTAGCGGATTAGGCGGATTCACGCGGATCATTCAGAGAATCCGCGCAAATCCGCCTAATCCGTCGAATCCGCGGTCTATCATTTCTCGAAACGCAGCTTGTACACCGTGACCTTGTCCACCGCCTCCCGGCTCCAGGCCATCGGGCGATAGACGCCCTCGCGCCACATCGTCACCTGGTCGTCGAAGAGACGGCTCAGCGCATGACCGGACTGGCCGCCCGCCATCACACTCTCGCCTCGATCCCACACGCCCACTTCCAATATCTGGCGATAGGCCGGCAGAATCTGCACCAGACCCGGCGGCACACGCTCGACGGCGCGGCTCTGGTTGGGCGAGGTCGCATCGCCGCCGACAGGCAGCGGGCCGCGGTCGAAGAAGGCGCCGACCATGCGGGCGCGGCTCAGCGGATGGGTGAAGCGCACCTGATGGGCGCGCCCCCACGCCCAGCGCAGGCTGCTGTCGCCGTGGATGTCGCGGATCGAGCGCATGGCGCGGGTCAGCGCCTCTTGCAGCAGTTCCTCACGCGTGCGCTGGCGCGCCTTCGCCACATCGGCGAACCAGAATGACTCTTCGTTGCTGTTGATGATGTCGAGCAGCCGCGCCTGGGCGCGCAGGTGCATCCCGTGCAGCGGAAAGACCGGCATGCGGCTCAGCCCATAGTAACCATCGCGCAGCGGGCCGAGCTTGTCGCCAAAGACCATGTCGAGCAAGTGCGCCAGCAGATGGTGGAAGACGAGCGCCGCAGCGCTGTCGGTGTCCATGCGGAAGTTCCATTTGCGCAGGAACTGGAGCGCAGTCTTTTCCCACGGGTCTTCGCTGCGCAGCAGGGTGAACCAGGGCGTAAACGCCTGCGCATACTTGCTCATCGTGTCCTGCTGGATGTCCTCCATGTCGCGGATCGTGTGGCGCTCCTTTTCCAGCAGCATCTCCTGGATGCGCGCGGCGCGCCAGCCGGGGTCGAACTCGACGCCCAGAAAGTGCGGATAGTCATCGCCGGCGATCTTGTTGTTGGCCACGACGATCAACCCGGATGGCGGGTTGTAGAGATGGGGCAATTCGGCCGGCGCGATGAAGCCGCGCCATTCGTGCTGCCCATCCCAGCCCGGCGCGGGCAGCATGCCGAGGTTTTGCTCGCGCACGGGGACGCGCCCGGCCACCGTGTAGCCAATGTTGCCGCGGGCATCAGCGAAGGTGACCGCCTGCACCGGCGTGGCCCAGTCGGCGCAGGCGGTCTGAAAGCTCGCCCAGTCGCCGGCGCGGTTGAGGGCAAAGAGCGCGCGTAAGGTGTGACCGGGGGCCGCGCCGGCCCATTGCACCGCCAACGGCATCACCGGCTCAGGAGCGTCATCACTGCGGATGAAGCCGGAGAGCAGCGGGCCGTGGCGCGTGATGACGACACGTTCTACATGCGGCGCGGCGTGGCGCACCTGGATCGTCTCCTCGATGACCTGCGCCGCTGCCGACTCTTCGGCGTGCAGAAAGCGTGTTGGGTCAGCAGGATCGGCGCGCTCGACATAAAGATCCTGCGTGTCGACCAGCGCGTTGGCCATGCCCCAGGCGATGTCCACGTTGTGGCCGTAGAAGATGCCGGGGATGCCGGGAAACGTTGCGCCCGCGACTGCATATTCCGGGCACTCCAGATGCACCTCGTAGAGCAGATTGGGGAGCTGCGCCGGCAGGTGCGGGTCGCTGCACAGCAGGGCGCGGCGGTTGAGGCTGTGCGAGGGC
>JAPKMV010000468.1 GCA_026645635.1 Caldilineaceae bacterium | reverse complement strand
TCGGCGTTGCCGTTGCTGTCGGTGTCGGCGTGGCTGCACTGCGCTGGATCACCGGCAAGAACCCCTGTTGCACCCCGCCCGCCTGCTGTACGATGCGCAGCGGGCCGCCGTGGCGATCCTGCTGCGTCGTCAGCGTGTAGCCGCCAAAAGGACAGCCACCGCCGCTCGAACTGCGCACCCGGGCGGCCACGGTGAGATCGTGCGTGACGCCGGGGAGCAGACCGATGGTGACGCGCGCCGGGTTCCCCGCCGCGCCGAACGTGCCCGTGGCGGTGAAGACGCCTGAAGCGGTCGTCACCGTCACCGCCTCGCCGTTGCCGATGTTGACGACAATGGTCTGCGTCAGCCGGTCCGTCGGCGAGACGACCGGCTCCACCCAGAGCGGCTCCGGCGTGGCCTGCGGGCAGTAGGTGGGCGTGGCCGTCGGCGTCACTGTCGGCGTGGGCAGATCCTCCGCCGGTTCCAGGATCAGCCGGTTGCCGGCCGGGTGGCTGAGGGCAAAGGCCGGCACGGTGACCAGCCCGTCGCTACCGGCCAGCACAACGCCGCTGGCCACCAGCCCGTTGTCGCTCACCCGGCGATTCTCCCATCGGTACGCGGCGCCGGCCACCAGCGGGAAGCGCTGCACCCGCCGCGGGGTCACGTCGATGGTGAGCGGCTGCCCCGTGCCGCACGCGTTTTCGTAGCGGTCCACGTCCTGGTAGCAGAAGCTCATCTGCCAGCGCGTGGGCGTATCCACCGGCGGGCCATCCCACGCATCCCACGACGCCGACCAGCGCACGCCGAGGTTGTAGTCGCCCACGCCGGTGGGCGGCAGCGGCGCGTTGGTGCTGCCGTTGCTCAGCCCCGGCACGGTCTCGTCGCGGCGCGGCGCAAAGTTCTGAAACGGCGCCCAGGTGTCCGCAAAATCCTGGTCGAGGTTGTAGAGCGAACCACCAAAGCCCGTCCATGAGTGGCCGCCCGGCACGGCCGCGCCGCCCCACACCTGCTGCGCACTGTTGAGCGCCGGGTAGATCGGCTGGCCCTGGGTGCTCCACTCGATGACGTCATCCTCGACGCCGTGCGCGAGGCCCAGCGGCACGCTGTCCACGGCGCGGCGCGCCACGGCCTGCGCCTGGTGATTCTGCCAGGTCCAGACGCCGGCGCCGTCGAACGCTTGCAGCGCGTCCGCCCAGTCGCCTGGCCCGTCGCTGGCAACCGGCAGGTTGGCAGCCACCTCGCCCCACTTCGGCGCGAGATCGCTGCGCCAGTCGATCCCGCCGCCGTCGCCCGACGTGGCGTAGTTGGTCATGGGCTGACCGGCATAGGCGGCGGCGAAGACGTTGGAGTAGCGCAGGGCGAAGGCGAGCGCACCGCTGCCGCCCATGGAACTGCCGAAGATGAAGACGCGGTTGGCGTCGGCAGGCGGCCCGGGCGGGTCGCGCAGGAGATCATAGACCATGCGCAGGATGCGCTGCTCGGTGTAGTTGACGACGGTGTCGCCCGCGCCCGGCAACTCGCCGGTGTGATAGTCGTGGTCGCGGGCAAAGCCGAACCACCAAGTCTCGCTCTGGTCGATGGGATAGATGCGGTACGCGCACCAGCCGTAAGGGTCTGGATCTTCCGTGCGCGGGCCGTAGCTGTTGCCATCCCAGCCGTGGAGCGAGACGACCACCGGCAGGGCAGATGGCAGCGTGCCGCCGCAGTCCGCTGCGTTGGGCGCATAGACGGCGTAATCATAAGCGTACTGGATGGCGTTGGCGACGGCAGGGCTGGTTTCGTCGAGGCCGTAGTGGAGATTGCCCGGATTGGGCGCATGGAAGGTGACATTCCAGTCGCGCAGGGGCATGTACTGCACGAAGATATGCCCGCCGGGGTCAATCGGATCGACGGCAAGTTCCACCGGCAGCGGGTCGGCGACGCTCTCGGCGACGGGACCGACGGTGTTGCCGGGGCCAAAGTCGGTGCGATTCTCACCGCCTGCGTCCACGGTGGTGATGGCATAGTAGCCGGCGCCGCTCTGACCACCGCCGAAGTCCGCAGCGGTCAGCGTCCAGACCAGCAGCCCTATCCCCGGGGCCAGTTCCGGGCCGTCGTCTTCCACCACGAAGCGCTCGACATAGCGTTCATCCCAGACGCCGCTGGCTGCCACGTTGTAGCGGTTGGCGTAGAAGCGGCCCGAGTCCTGCGGGACGCTGTCGTAGAGCAGCGTGGCCTCAGCCAGGTTGCCGGCGTCGATGGCCGCGGTGTGGCGATAGACGCGGTAACGCAGGTCAGCGCCCGGCTGCTCCTGCCAGGTGAGGAAGGTCTGGCCGCTGCGGTGGCGCGCCGTCAATGCCGCGGGTTGCGCAGCCGGTGCAGCGGGAATGGCCAGAGCGTGGCCCGAACCAGCGGCGCAGATCAACACCAGCGCAACCATGAACAAACGATAGGCGAATGGCGACATCCTGCGGCTCCTTCCCTCTTGGGCTGTTTGTTGCTCCTATGGTAGATCGCCGGGGAGTTGCGTGCAATGGGCAACTGATGTATCTTTCCCGTCCAACCACCCTGTGAAAACCCAAATTGGATGAGCGCGCAACCATGACCAACCAGGACCCAACAGCACTCGATGCCGCCTTGTATGATGTGGCCACCCATGCCGCCGGCCCGGCGGGAACTCTGCCCTTGCGCGCCGAGTGGCTGCGCGACAGCGCCAGCGGCGACCTTTTTGGCTGGAGCCAGAATGCTGCGATGGGCTGGCAGCCGGAACGATTGGGCCGGGACGAATACCTGATCCTCAGCACCCAGGGCGGCATCCGCGCGAGCGGTGGCGCGCCCGTCGCGCTGGGCTACCACACCGGCCATTGGGAGGTGGGGCTGCTGGCCGAGGCCGCGGCCGAGACCTTGCAGCGCCTGGGCGCCATCCCCTTCGCCGGCTTTGTCAGCGATCCCTGCGACGGGCGCACGCAAGGGACGCCGGGGATGATGGACAGCCTCGCCTATCGCAACGACGCGGCCATCGTCCTGGGCCGGCTGATGCGGTCATTGCCGACGCGGCGCGGGGTGCTTGGCATCGCCACCTGTGACAAGGGGCTGCCGGCGATGATGATGGCGCTGGCGGCCGCGCACACGCTGCCGTGTATCGTCGTGCCCGGCGGTGTCACGTTGCTGCCGGAAGTGGGCGAAGACGCCGGCAAGGTGCAGTCGATCGGCGCGCGCTTCGCCCACGGCATCATCACCCTGGAGGAGGCTGCGGAACTCGGCTGCCGCGCCTGCGCGTCGCCCGGCGGCGGCTGCCAGTTTCTCGGCACCGCGGCAACCAGCCAGGTCGTCGCCGAAGCGCTGGGGCTGACGGTGACACACGCCGCGCTGGCGCCGTCGGGCCAGCCCATCTGGCTCGACATGGCGCGACGGTCGGCGCGGGCGCTGGTCGCGCTGAAGTCACAGGGTGTCACGACCGCCGACATCCTGACCGAAGACGCGCTGCACAACGCGATGGTGACGCACGCGGCGTTTGGCGGCAGCACCAACCTGCTGCTGCACATCCCCGCCATTGCCCACGCCGCCGGGCTGCCGCGGCCGACCCTCGACGACTGGATGCGCGTCAACCGGCAGACGCCGCGGCTGGTGGACGTGCTCCCCAACGGGCCGACCGGCTACGGCACGGTGCAAGTCTTTCTGGCCGGCGGCGTCCCCGAAGTGATGCTGCATCTGCGCGATCTGGGCCTGCTGCGCCTGGACGCACGCACGGTGAACGGCGGCACGCTGGGCGAGGCGCTGGATGAATGGGCACAGAGCGAGCGCCGCCAACGGCTGCGGGACCGGCTCACGGCGCTCGACGGCATCGACCCCGACGACGTGATCATGGCGCCGGACAAGGCGCGTGCGCGCGGCATCACCAGCACAGTCGCCTTTCTCACCGGCAACCTGGCCCCGCAAGGCGCCATCATCAAGAGCACCGCCATCGACCCGAGTGTGGTGGATGGGGACGGCGTCTATCGCAAGACCGGGCCGGCGCGCGTCTTCACCAGCGAGCGCGCCGCC
>JAPKMV010000467.1 GCA_026645635.1 Caldilineaceae bacterium | reverse complement strand
TAGTAGAACTCCATCACCACGCTTTCAGGGTCGGTCTCGTCGGTGAGGTGGCCATAGATGAGCATGTCGGCGCCGAAGTCCTGGGCCAGAGCGGCGGCGTTCTGCGCCCGTTCGGCTGTGGTCTTGCCCGCCACGTAGCCGATGGGGCGGTTCTTGCCCCGTTCCCGCTCCAGGCTGTCGTGCCAGACGAGCACCTGCTGGGCGATGGGCGCGTCGGCGGCCAGCGCGTCAGTGTAGGCGTTGTCGATGGTGTCGAACAGGGACTGGCTGATGGCGTCGCCGAAGTCGCTGGGGGCCATGCTGCCGTCGCTGCGCAGCAGCCCCACCTCCGCCACAGCGATGTTGAAGCCGCTGGTCATCCGCGCCGGGTAGAGAATCGGCTCGATCAGCGGCCAGGAAAGAAAGCCAACTACCACCAGCGTCACGCCGATGAGCGCCAACAGGTAGGGTGTGATGTTGTGGCCGCCGACGTTGAGTTGGAAGATGTTCTTGCCGACGGCGACGTTTTCCGCGCCTTCGCCCACCTGGGCGACGATCACATCGCGCTGGAAGAGGCCGCGCAGGCGGGCAAGTTGGCGTTGGGGCCAACTGGGGTGAGGGGGGCCGGTAACACCGGTGTCTTGCGGGTCAGGATTCGCTGGTTGCTTCACGGGCCGCCTTGACTCATTGGAGCATAGCGCTAACTTGCTGTCGCAACTGAACCAATGCGGCTTCTGCCGCCACGACATCATTGAGTCGGTCATAGGCGAGCAACTCGGTCATGCGCAGGCGTAGCCGGGCCAGATCATCATCCGTGTGCTCAGCCAGGTCGGCCGCCAGAGCGACTGCGGCAGCAGGTTCGCCGCCCCGTAGCAGCCATTCTGCGCCGCCGACCGTAGTTGGCAACATATCGCGTATAATCGGGATTGGTTTGTGTTCAACTAACTCGATCAGGCTTAAAAATGCCTCCTGGTCTTCCAGAAAAGGAGGCGGTGGGGTTGGCGGTACTTGCGGCCGTGGCAGTGGCCCACCCCCGATCGGGCCTGGGTTGATGGTCGGAAGCGCAATATCTCCCTCTTCCTCGCCAGGTTCGGGCGTGATAGCACTGTTCAGCCGCGCCAGCGTCTGCCGGTATTCATTGTGTAAACCGAGCCGGGCGGTGACTTGAATCTCGACATTCAGGCTGTCCAGATAGGTGGGTACATCTCCTTCGTCGAGAGCTTGCTGTTCCGCCATTTTCGCCAGTAACAGCGCATAGGCGCCTTCACCACCGATCAGATTTAGTGCGGCGGCGGTCACCATATCGTCAAGTGTCATCTGATAGTCCGTATCGCCCCATGCTCGAACACGGCTGCCGATCAGTCGATATGGCATCAGTGAGGCCGGTGGCATCAAAGGTGCCGGCGGCGTCGGTGGTGGTGTCGGTGGTGGTGGCGTCCAAGGTGGACCTTGTGGTGTCCATTGCACAACACCGCCGCCGTTGCCTGAGCTAAATGACTTGCTTTCCAGCAGTGGCATCAGTTTCTCCTTTCTGGCTGAGTATCGGTCAGCGAGCTATATAACGCTTGACAGAGAAAATAAGGTTAATGCAACGATTCAGACGGGTGGTTCTACATTCGCACAATACGCGGCAATCGGCGCAAATTCCGGATTTAGTGGTGGCAACCGCTTCCAATCGGCGCACACACGGCTATTTGCCTTTTGCAGCAATCGATTCCAGCCATCTCTGTCGAGTTCGCGCGCCAGGGCCTCTGCCTGGCGCAAGCGTTGCGCGATTTGAATACCTGGCTGATCGGGGAATGGCAACGCAGCCGGATAGACAACTGCATCGCGTAAGAGCTGTGCTGTCTCAAGATAAGCGTTGAATGCGATAGGGGCTAGCAATGGATGGGGTTCCCGATTGTAGTCGTCGATGGCGGCATCGTAGCTGGACAGGGCATCCTTAACAAGTCGCGGATGTCTGCTCGCGAAAGGATCGCAATAGTAACGATATAATTCACCCCGTCCGAGGCCGAGTAACGCAGCTAGATAAACTGAGCGGTCACCAAGAGGCATGGACACATCGCCTGTCTCGTCTCGAATAATCTCGATGCCAGCTTCAAGTTTTTGCTTTGCTTTATCGATGTAGGGCATCGCCATGTCAGGACATCTTAAGGAGCGGAGTTGTCGGCCTTTTTGATAATAGAGACTACCAAGTGCAACCAGCACACGGGGACTTGAAGGGTTGATTTCCTCACCCTTCAGCAACAGACGCTCCGCCTTCTCAAGGTGCGCAGCTTGGGCTTTGAGGTCGTCTTGATCCAGTTCGCTGATGGCATCAGCGAGTTTCAGATAAGCAAGACCCCAATAGGCATAAAAAATCTCTTGTCCGGGCAATCGGGCATCTTCTTCTGCCCATGCTGAATTCGCTTCGAGTGCATCGAGTAGTGCGACAGCATCTCCATAACCATCCAGGTCATCTCGCTCCAGATAAGACAACGCAATTGCAATCTCGATGATTGTTCTGACGCGCTGCTGTAGACTGAAGTTGACCTCACGTTGACTGGCTTGTGGCGCGTCGATACGATAGGGGATCGGTGCACCAAGCGCAGCATCACCCGAGAGTTCGGGCGCCCGCTTCAGTGCGGCCTCGCTCACATAAAAACGAGGGCGCAACTCCCATCTTTGCGCCGAAACCCGCTTTAGTGCACCGTAAATGACGATATCGGCTTTCAGTTTGGCGGCGTATTCAGCAACGGCAGCAATAGAGGTGGGCTGAATTTTCTCTTCCGGCCCAAAGACTTTTGGCACCTCGAGAATGCTGTTGAACGTCCCGTCCACTGAGGAGAGATAACGCGCCAGGCTAGTTGCCTTCTCGATTCCTTCGCTGCGCACGTCTTCATCCGTCGCAGTCGGCTCATGAAATGGCGCGACAGCAACACCGTAGACGCCTGGAGGAAACTCCACAGGGATCAATCCCAGGCGATCTGCCAACTCATCAGCGTTGACGAACAGCAGCAGCCCGAATGCCGCAACCAGAATTGATCCAAAGGCGAACACAAGCCAGACAGGTACATTCACGCGCCCGATCTGGATGACATTCTTGCCGATGATCACACTGCGGGCATTGTCGCCAACCTGCCCGACAATTGTATCTGCGGGACGGGAGAAAAGTCGTCGCCTTCTTGGGGTTTTCTCTGGTTCTTCTATGTTGTCGGCTGCCATGTGTTGTTTCCGTTGCGACCTAACCGTTTGCCCACTGCGGCGCAAACTGCTTTACCGCCCATGCCACTGTGTTTTGTCCCGCAGTGCCCAACGCTCGCCCGACCGCCGGCAGCGCAAAGAACGCGCCCAGCGCCTCCGTCAGCGCGGGCAGGTTTTGCAGCAGCCAGTCGCCCGCCTTGACCAGCATGTCGCCGTCGGGCGCGCCGTCGGCTTTCGCCAGTTCGTCCTGCAAAATCTCCAGGCGCACCTCTGCCCGCGCTTTCTCCGTCTCCGTCAAGGTGAGCCGCGCCAGGGCCGCGTGCAATTGCTCCAATCCCGCCGCGATCTCCGCGCGGTCGTCCGGCTGCGGCTGCCCCAGCACTTCGGTGATCTGCTGCACGTTGTTCTTGCCCACCACCACATTCTTGGCGCCGGCGCCCACCGTCGCCACGATCACGTCGCCGCCCGCGCCGCTGGCATCCACCGCGCCGATGGCGTTGGTCACCTGCTCCCACCAGGCCTGTTTGTCGTCTTTGGCCATTGCATTCTGCTCCTGCGTCTCCTTCGCCCACAACTGCCCATCCGCACCGCTCAAGAACAGCACCGGCGTCGCCCATTCCCACGCGGCGGACGCGGCCACGCTCATCGCCTTGCGCGCCTCGCTCGTCGCTACGTCCACCGGACGCCCCAGCGCCAGCGCGGTGTAGAAGACGCGGGCGAATTCCAGCGCAGCCGCCTCACCGATGGGATACTGCATGGCCAGCACCGCGGGCACGCCCCGCTCTGCCAGCAACTGCGCCAGGCTCACGTAGCCAGCGCCCGCCTGCGCGCCCTGGCAGGCGTT
>JAPKMV010000466.1 GCA_026645635.1 Caldilineaceae bacterium | reverse complement strand
ATCTGATCAAGGAACTGACGGAACTGTCTGGCCCTGTGGGGCAGGAAGAGGCCGTGCTCGCGCACATGGAGGCGCTCTGGCGCGCCGAGGGCGCCACGGTGACGCGCACGCGCATCGGCAATGTGGTGGCCCATGCCGGCGGGGCAGGCCCCCGGCTGCTGCTGATCGCCCACGGCGATGAGCTTTGCTTCCTGGTGCGCGCCATCGACGAACTGGGCTACATCTGGCTGGCCAACGGCCAGGGCTGGCAGCGCAGCGCGGGGCTGCGCAATGGGTTCACCATCGGCCAGCACGTCAAGATCCTGGCGCGCCGCGAGGTCGTGCCGGGGGTCATCGCCGCGGCAACCGGCCATCTCGCCGCGCTCACGCTGCCCGAACCGATGGAACTCAACTGGAACGACTTCTGGGTGGACACCGGCTTGAGCCGCCAGGAGCTGATCGCGTTGGGCGTGACGCCCGGCACGCGAGTCATCTGGGATGCGGAGACCATCCAATTGGGGCGCCACGTAGTCGGCAAGGCGCTCGACGACCGTGTGCTGTTGGCTGTGCTCACCGAAGTGCTGCGCCGCGTGCCGGTGAACGAGCGCGCCTGCGACCTGACGCTGGTCTGCTCGGTGCAAGAGGAGATCGGCGTGGTCGGCGCCAGCGCCTTGGCCGCGCGCAGCGAGTTCGATGCGGCGGTGGTGCTGGAGATCGGCATGGCCGGCGACATTCCCGGCGTGCTTTGGCGCGACATGCCGCTGCGGCTGGGCGGCGGGCCGGTGCTGGTGCACAAAGATGCGCTCGTCCACTACGACCACCGGCTGACTGCGCGGCTGGAGGAGATCGCCCGCGTGGAGCGCATCCCCATCCAACATGCGGTCTTCGGCTCCTTTGGCAGCGACGGCGCCGCGCTGATGCAGGCCGACATCCCGGCGGCGCTGGTGGCTTTCCCGGCCCGCTACACCCACACCCCGTTCGAGACCGGCCACCTGGGCGACATCGAGGCATTGACCGAATGGATGTGCGCGTTGGTGCGCAAGGGGTTGGGCGCGTGAAGAACCCCGATGCGCTGGACGATTATCTGCAGCGCTGGAACCTGCGCAATCCCGAACTGCTGGCGCAGAGTCCGCGAGGCGCCGTCTATGCTGTGCACCAAAACGCCGAGAAGGTGGTGTTGAAGCTGTTCACCGCCATTGGTGCGGAGGATGAGGCGGACGGGGCGGTCGCTTTGCGCTACTTCGACGGTCAGGGGGCGGTGCGGCTGCTGGCGTATGATGACCGGGCGCACCTGCTGGAATATGCCGGGGACGAAGAACTGGCGCCGATGGTGTCGCAGGGGGACGATCTGGCGGCGGCAGGGATCATCGCCGGCGTGTTGAACCAACTGCATCGCCCGCGCCCCGCTCTGCCAACGCCAAAGCTGCGCACGCTGCCGCAGCGTTTCGCCTCGCTTTTCAGCCGGGCAGCGCAAGAGGAGACGGCGGGCGAAGCATCCATCTACGTGCGCGGCGCTCGGGTGGCGGAGCGCCTGCTGGCGCATCCACGCGATGAATGCGTGTTGCACGGTGACATTCAGCATCACAACATCCGGCGGCATCCGGTGCGCGGCTGGCTGGCCTATGATCCGAAAGGGCTGTACGGCGAACGTCTCTACGACACGGCAAACGCACTCTGCAATCCGGCCACGGCGCGGGACCGGGTGCTGTCGGAAACACGCCTGCTGGAGGTGTCGCAGGTGCTGGCGGATGGCATGGGCGTGCAGGTGGAGCGGCTGCGCGCGTTTGTCTTCGCCTATGCGTGTCTGAGCGCAAGCTGGCCCGACAAGCCCGAGGGCAGCGAGGTGCAGCAGTGGTTTCTCACCGTCGCCCGCAACGCCGAGCGCCATCTTTGATTGCGCCGCACTCAGTAGGATTTGATGGCTGCGACTTGGACGATTTGCTCGTTTTCGAGGCGTTGGTAGATCACGAGGTGATTGAGGATTTGCCAGAAGACCAGTTCATCTATCTGTTGGGCATCACCGGTCTGCGGCCAACCCGCGCTTTGCGCCAGCGCCTCCACAGCGAAGAAAAGCTCGGCGACGAGGGCGCCGTTGTCGTCCAGATAATTTGCAGCTTCAAGGCCGTACCAGACTTCCCACATCTACACCTCTGTTCTGCATTCTCTTGCGCATTTCTTCACTGGAGATCCAACTGTGATTTGCATCATTTTGGACGATATTGTGCCGGGCCTCTTGTAATGCTTCGAGTTGCTGGAGCCGATTGACAATCTGGTTCCATTCTTGGGGAGAAACCAGTACACCAGCCGGCTCACTTCGACTCATCAATATAACTGGCGCCGATTCGGCCATTTTGAGGATCTTGTCTTGCTGGCGCCGTAACTCGCTAATCGGTACAGTTTGAGGTATCGGATTGGGCATAATTGCTCCTCTTGCACACAAACTTCGCAATGATTGCGATTTTACTGTGCCAAGCGCCATTTTGCAAGAGGCTCGCCCTCGCTCGGATCCACTTCACGCTTGGGCAGGATGACTACAACGGATGGAGAAAACAACATCCGTTGTAGTTCGGCATATACTACCGCATCGCAGGTCGATCTTTTCCCACAGCGACGGAAAAATGAGCTATCTTGCATGGCAACTGTCGAGGAGAAATCCGGGAGTCCAAAGGAGAGCATCAGCCATGCCACACTTGTCCAATTACAACGCATTTCAGGGGCTGCACTGGGAGACAGGCAGCGTGCGCAACTATCTGGAAGCGGTCGGCGTCGTCGCACCGCACACCGGCCGGCCCTACAGCGAGGCGCTGCTGTTGGGTATCAGCGGCGGCGTCACCATGGGCTATTTCTCGTTTGCCTACGCCGGCTACGACCCACACGTAGTCATCCTGACGCGCAACACCTTCGCCCCCCTCGACACGCTGCTGGCGCGCCTCGGCATCGAACAGACGGTGCGCCAGACGCCAAACCCAGCCAAAGGCGTCGCCAACCTGCTCGACGTGCTGGACGATGGGCTGCCCGCGATTGTCTGGGCGGACATGTACAGCCTGCCCTACAACGCGCTGCCCCAGGACGCGGGTATGTGGGGGATGATGCCGGTCGTCGTCTTTGGCTATGATGCTGCCGGCGATGCCGTTGCCATCGCCGACCGGGCGCGCGTCCCGCTCGCTGTCACCACCGCTGAGCTGGCGGCGGCGCGCGGTCGCGTCAAAGAGACCAGGCAGCGCATCCTGACGCTCGATCTGCCTGACCCGGAGAAGCTGCCCGCGGCGGTGTCGGCCGGCATCTGGGATTGTCTCAAGCTCTATACGGAGGCGCCGCCCAAAGGGGCGCGCACCAACTTCGGCCTGGCCGCGTTCGAGCATTGGGCCAAGCTGCTCGTTACGCCGAAGCAGCGCATGAGTTGGGCGAAGGAGTTTCCGCGCGGGAGCAAGCTCCTGGCCGGGCTGACCACCACGTTCAACCACATCGCGCTCTTTGGCAAGGACGGCAACGCCGAGCGTCTGCACTTCGCCGATTTTCTCGACGAGGCCGCGACGATCTTGCAGCGGCCGGCGCTGCGCGCGGTGGCCGAACAGTTCCGCAGCAGCGGTCGCGCCTGGGACGCGCTGGGCGAGGCGCTCCTGCCCGACGCCGTGGCGTCCCTGCGCACGACACGCGCACTGATGGTGCGCCGTCATCAGCGCTTCCTGGCTGCGGGCAATGCTGCGCTGCCCGAAATACGGGAGATCGACGCGCAGCTCGCCGCGGACAAGCAGCGCATCGGCGCCGACTTCCCGCTGGACGATGCGGGTGTGGCCGCGCTCTGCCGCGACCTGCACGATCGGGTGCTGGCGATCCGCGCCGGCGAGGCAGACGCGGTTGCCGCGCTGCGCGATGCAGTGAGTTAAACTCAGGCACCATAGAAACCAGGTGACTACTCAGAGCCTGTTTGTAAAGTCACCCCACTTTGACGCGGAGACGCAGAGATGCAGAGAAATGCATAGAACAGCGCATGGAGAACTCCTCTGTTTTTCCTCTGCGAACCTCTCCGT
>JAPKMV010000465.1 GCA_026645635.1 Caldilineaceae bacterium | reverse complement strand
CGCAGCGGCGCAGAGGTTCGCAGAGGAGTTGCAAAGTCCCATGCACGAGCTGGCCATCACCCAAAGCATTCTCCAGGTTGCGATTGCCGCGGCGCAGCGCGCTGACGCAATTGCCGTCACCGGCATTGATCTGGTCATCGGCGATCTGTCCAGCGTCGTCGACGATTCCGTGCAGTTCTATTTCGACATTCTGAGCCGGGACACGTTGGCCGCCGGCGCGCAGCTCCGCTTTCAACGTGAGCCGGCCATTGCCGCGTGCGCCGACTGCGGCGCGCAGATGCCCGTGCGCCCGCCGCTGCCCCCACAGTGCCCGCACTGCCGGAGCCGGCGCATCCAGGTGACGGGCGGGCGGGAGTTCCGCGTTACCAGCATCGACATCGAAGAAAGGGAAACGGACAGCCCATGAAAATCAGTGTGCAAGAGCAGATTCTCGACGCCAACGACACGGTCGCGGCGGCGAACCGCGCGCTGCTGGACAGCCAACACATCCACGCACTCAACTTGATGGCCTCGCCGGGTGCGGGGAAGACCAGCCTGATCCTGGCCACCTGTGCGCGGCTGCCGGCGCGAATCCGCCCCGGTGTGATCGAGGGCGACCTGGCATCGCGGATCGACGCCGACACAATAGCGGCGCACGGCATCCCGGTGGTGCAGATCAACACCGGTGGCGGCTGTCACCTGGACGCGCCGATGATCCGCGGCGCGCTGGCCGAACTGCCGCTGGCGGCCATCGACCTGCTCTTCGTGGAGAACGTGGGCAACCTGGTCTGCCCGGCCAACTTCGCCCTGGGCACGCACCGTAACGTGGTCGTGGCCAGCGTTGCCGAGGGACACGACAAACCCTACAAGTATCCGGGCATGTTCGCCGCGGCCGATGTGGTCGTGCTCAACAAAGCTGATCTGGTGGATGTCTTCGAGTTCGACCTGGCCTATTTCCAGCGCGGCGTGGCGATGGTCAACCCCACGGCGCCGGTGATCTCGGTCTCGTGCAAGCGGGGGACGGGGCTGGAGGAGTGGATGGCATGGGTCACCCCTGCCCAAAAAATCTCCTGATTTTGGGGGATTGACAAATTTGTATTTTCTTATACAATTTTGGCAACGATACCGGTAACGATACCGATAATCGATTCGAGCCGGAATTTTCTCCTTTCAGTACAATTGAGCCAGCCAACCATGCAGCATCTGCACAGCGGCGTAACAATCCGCGACGTGGCGCGCGAAGCCGGAGTTTCTGTCTCCACAGTGTCGCGCGTCCTCAACGACAAGGACGATGTGGCGCCAGAGACCGCCACGACTGTCCGCCGCGTCATCGATGACCTCGGCTATGCGTCGAGTATGGCCGCCCGCAGCCTGCGCAGCCGCACGACCAATGTGGTGGGCTTGATCGTGCCGGACCTCTGGCACCCCTTCACGTCGCTGGTGATCCGGGGGGTCAACCAGGTGACTGCGCAGGGCTACGACCTGCTGGCCTATGCCAGTGGCCGGCGCAACGTGCAAGTGCTGGCCAACTGGGAGCAGCAGTTGGTGGCGCAGCTCAACGGCAGCGTCACCGACGGCATCATCGTGGTCACGCCCAACGCCGCCTCCTATCGCACCACCTTTCCCGTGGTCGCCATCGATCCGCATCAGGCCAGCACCGATTTTCCCGCCGTCATCGCCACCAATCATCAGGGCGTGCTCGATGCCATGCGCTACCTGATTGACCTGGGCCACCGGCGCATCGGTTATATCGGCGGGCGTCCTGACCTGCAAAGCGCCCAGCGCCGGCTGGAGGGCTACTGCGATGGCCTGGCGCTTGCGGGCCTCGCCGCCGACCCGGCGTTGATCGTCACGGGTGACTATACGCGCGCGGTGGGGGCCGAATGCGCCCACCGGCTCTTGTCGCTGCCCAATCCGCCGACGGCGATCATGGCCTCCAGCGACGAAACTGCGTTCGGTGTCATGGATGCGGCGGCGGTGCGCGGCATGACGATCCCTGACGACCTTTCTGTGATCGGCTTCGACAACACAATCGAGAGCCTGTCCGTCAATCCGCCATTGACCACCGTCGATCAATCGATCGAAACGATGGGCGCACTGGCGGCTGAAATCGTGCTGAAGCTCATCCAGGGGCAGCCCTGGGAGAGCCGGCTCAATAAAGTGCCGACGCGACTGGTCGTCCGCCAGTCATGCCGGTCCATCGTTCCCTAGACCTGAAGCAGTCCGAACATGTTTGAGCAAAAGGAGCAGAGAATGAAACGCACATGGATACTATTGTTGAGCTTGCTGGTCATGGCAAGCCTGATGCTGACGGCGTGCGCCCCAGCGCCGGAAGCAGGTGCGCCTGCCGCGGACGCGCCTGCCGCCGACGCGCCGGCCGCGGACGCGCCGACTTCCGGGCTAGGCGAACTGCCGCGCAACGAGACGCTGATCGCCGAAATCCTCACCGGGCGCGTTGGCTCGCCCAGCAACTTCAACGAGTGGGTGGGTTGGAAGTGGCGTGACCGCGGTATGCAGAACCTGGCCAATGAGCCGCTGTGGAGCGTTGACTTCGCCACCGGCGAGATCATCGCCGGCTCGGCCGCTGGCGACCCGGACTACAACGAAGATTTCACCGCCGTGACCTTCCCGCTGCGCCAGGGTGTGACGTGGTCGGACGGTGAGCCATTCACAGCCGAGGACGTAGTCTTCACGGTCGAGACGCTGATGGCCCACGACGGCTTCAACGCCAACAGCTTCTTTGTCGACAACGTCAAGTCAGTCACGGCGCTCGACGAGCACACCGTGGCCTTCGAACTGAATCATCCCAACTCCCGCTTCCACACTAATTTCCTGGATCGTTGGGGCAGCACCTGGATCATGCCCAAGCACATCTGGGAATCGGTCGAAGACCCGGTGAACTTTGAGTTCAACCCGTTCGTCGGCACCGGCCCCTACAAACTGCACAGCTTTGACCCCTCCGGCTTCTGGACGATCTGGGAGAAGCGCGAGGATTGGGACAAAAGCCCGACCGGCATCCTGTTTGGCGAGCCAAAGCCCAAGTACATCGTCTTCCAATACTTCGCCGACGAAGGCAGCAAGATTCTGGCGCAGTTGACCCACCAGGCGGATGTCCTCGGCGTCTCGTCGGACGGCCTCAAGGCGGTGCTGCAGCAGTGTGAGACCTGCCGCGCGTACATGCGCAATTGGCCGAACGTGGTCAACAACGACCCGGCGCAGACGGGCATCACCTTCAACACGGCCAAGGCGCCGTATGACAACAAAGACGTGCGCTGGGCGCTGCTGCTGGCCATCGACATAGCCGACTACATGGGCATCGCCGTGGACGGCACCGGTGCGCTCAGCCCTGTACACATCCCGTCGCTCTCCAACTATCCGGAAGACTTCATCCAGCCGATGATTCCCTGGCTGGAAGAGTTCACGCTGGACATCGGCAACGGCGAAACCTTCCAGCCCTTCGACCCGAATGCCTCGCAGCGCATCGTCGAGTATGCCAAGGGCCGCGGCTACGAAGTGTCCGACGATCCGGTCGAGCAGGGCAAGCTGTTCGGCTATGGCTGGTACAAGTATGCGCCGGATGTGGCTGAGAAGCTGCTGGTCAAGAATGGCTTCAGCAAGAACGCCGACGGCAAGTGGCTGCTGCCGGACGGTTCGCCCTGGCAGATCGCCTGCTTGAGCAACACCGTTGCCGTGAACCACGATTTCCGCAACTGTGCGGCGGCTGTGCAAGCATGGCGGCGCTTCGGCATCGACGCCAGCGCCTATCCTTCCGAAGCGAACTCCGCCCTGAATTCTACTGGTGACTTCGACGTGTCGGGCAACTGGCCGGCGCAGGAACCCTGGGGCGCCGGGCCGGATCTCTACCGTGTGCTGGACTACTACAATTCGAGCTACGTGTTGCCGTTGGGCGAAACCACCAACGGTCATCCGTCGCGCTGGTCTTCGCCGGAGATGGACGCCGTGATCGAGAAGCTGCGCAACACCGATCCCACGGACTACGAAGCCACGGTGGCTGCCGGCATCGAAGGTCTCAA
>JAPKMV010000464.1 GCA_026645635.1 Caldilineaceae bacterium | reverse complement strand
CTGGACAATGACGAACAGCTGGCCCTTGACGTGCACAACGCCGTCGTCTCAACCAAAAAGGATGGCTGGCGCGGGGTGCGGATCAAGGAGCGGGAAGTCCTGTACGCCATTCGCCGCTATGTTCCCGATAATGTCGAGTCAGAGCGGATCCTGGAGATCGTGAGAAACCAGGATGAATACTGAGCAGCACCAGATCGTGGTCAGCGATCTGGTTGTCGACGTGGTGCGCAAGGACATCAAGAACCTGCACCTGGGCGTCTATCCGCCGCACGGCAGGGTGCGTGTGGCGGCGCCGCTGCGTGTGGACGACGAGGCGGTGCGCCTGGCCGTGATCTCCCGCCTGGCCTGGATCAAGCGCCAGCAGGCCAAGTTTGTGGCCCAGGAGCGGCAATCAGCCCGCGAATACGTCTCCGGTGAAAGCCATTACTTCCTGGGCGACCGCTACCGGCTGAACGTCATTTATCACGACGGGGCGCCCCAGGTGGTGATTCGCAACAAGACCATCATGGATTTGGTTGTGCGCACCGGCAGCGACACGGCCCAGCGGGAGCGGGTTCTGTTGGAGTGGTATCGCAAGCAACTGAAGCTGATCGTTCCGTCGCTCCTGGCCAAGTGGGGGCCTATCGTGGGTGTCCAGGTCGCGGAGTGGGGCGTGAAGCGGATGAAAACCAGGTGGGGCACCTGCAACATTCAGGCTCGCCGGATCTGGCTGAGCTTGGAGCTGATTAAGAAGCCGGTAGGCTGCATCGAGTATGTGCTGGTGCATGAGTTGGTGCATCTGTTGGAGCGCCAGCACAATGACCGGTTCAAGGCGCACATGAGCAGGTGCATGCCGCAGTGGCGACTATATCGTGAGGAGTTGAGCCGAGCGCCACTGGGCCATGAGGAGTGGGAGTACTGACGCGTCACCCATTGGCCGGTTGAGGTTCACCATCTTCAAGGTGACAGACGCGCTGTGGTTCTCGCGCAAAAACATTCGATTTTGGGTGACCAAAGGTGTCTATAGTCTTCAGTCTTGCTGTTGCAGGTTTCACCGAACACCCGACCCCGCGGCTTCCGGCGCAGTACAACATCAATGATATTATCCATCGCATCACAAAAAGGCGACATCGGCAAGACCACCACGGCGATCTCGCTGTCCGCTGGGCTGGCCCACCAGGGAAGTTCAGTCGATCCAAGTTGGCTGCGGCGCGTGCTGGAGAGCAAATCAATTGAGACGGCTGGCTTCAAGGTTCTGAATCTTGATTTGTATGCCCTGATCTCGCCTCACCGCTAAACTCATGGATGATAGAAAACAAAAGTTTCGCGAACGCCGCTCCACACTGGGGAGCGGCAGACGCTCATCCGCAGACTACGCAGATTTTTGCAGATGGCAGACATCAAATCTGCGCAATCTGCGGATTGTGTTTGTGTCGTTGCGAAAACTACTGGTTTTTATGGTGTCTGAGTTTGACAGCCATTTTGCTCGATGATTCCGGTCTGTTCAATCGAACGGTTGTGACAGACGCCGTAGGCAAGCGACAGTTTGCCAGTCGCCTAGCGAACGTGCCGGCCTTCCTCGCCATTCTACTGCCGGTTGATGATCGGCAAGAACGTCTGCTGCGCGTCCGGCGCCAGCACGACGTAGGTCGCCTGACCCTGGCTCGGCGCGGAGGCGAGCAGACCGCCGTCGGCCAACTGCGTGATGCGTGTGGGCAATTCCTGCCACGCCGCACCGTTCCAGACGTAGATGGCCGCGCCGGCAGCCGCAGCCCCTTGCCCGCGGCGGGTGATTCCGCCGGTGTCGTCGCCAAAGGCGATGTTGACCGAGCCGTCGCCGGCCAGGGTGCGCGGCAGCGCCAGCAGCCGGTATGCCTGGCTGGCGAAGTGCAGACCGGCCGGTGGCACGGGCGCGCCGCCGCTGGTCTGGATCGCGATGAACTGGTTGGCGCCGATGGCCAGGTCAGGTGGGGCCAGCAGGAAGGAGCGGCCGTCGGACGAGGTGGCCGTGGGCGCAAAGCCGACGTTGCTGCGCGGGCCGGGCGCGGCGCCGCCGCCGATGCCGTAGTCAAAGATGGCGGTGCGCCGCGGGTTGGTTTCGGTATTGGTCTCGTTCACCCATACTTCCACATAGGCTGCGGGCGTCACCTGGCCCACGGCGAAGCTGCCCACCCACTGGCCGGCCCCGGGCGCCAGGTTGATGATCGCCGTGGGCGTGTTGCTGTGCTCCGGGTAGAGACGCGCCTGCAACTGCTGGCCGCCGGTCAGCGGCTGTGTCACGCTGATCGTCACCGTGGCTGCGTTGGGGTGGGCGATCTCCATGAAGGGCGCCCAGGTTGTGTTGCGCGCCATCTGCACCTCGCTGTCGTCCGCGGCCAAGATTTCGCAGCCGTACTGGTGGCGCGGGGTGTTGGGCAGCGCCGGGTTTGGGTCGATGTCGATCACGCAGAGGCGGTCGCCCGCGGCCGGCGCCATCGGCAGGGTGATGGCCGTGGAGCCGCGCACCGGCTTGCCCTGGTCGAGCACGCGGCCGTTCTGGAAGAGGAACGCGCGCGCTGCGCGCGAGGCGCTTTCCCCGGCCTGGTAGAGCAGATCATAATAGCTGCCGATGGCGGGCGGCGCCGGCGAGTCCACGAAGGAGACCAGCGTCACCCCTGCGGGCAACACACCGGGCATGGCGCCGGCTGGCGGCGTCTGCGCCCAGGGGAACCACTGGCGGATCGTCGTCCATTCGGTGCGTTGCAGGTTGTAGTTGGCCAGCGTATTGGCGCAGTGCTCGGCCCAGTAGCCGGCGTCGCTGATGAAACCGTGGTTGACCGGCGCGTAGACCCAGCCCATCGCCGTGCCCTGACATGCGTTGGAGGTCTCGACTTCACCCTCCGGCGTCAGCACCAGATAGGCGTCGAACTGGCCCAGAATGTAGTGGCCCAACTCGTGGGCGAAGGCCAGGGCGTGATCGTCACCTACATCCACGACTTCGGGCAGCGGCGCACCCGGCGGCAGGCCGAAACGATTCCAGTAGGAGCCAAGATAGACCTGGCCGGGCACATATTCGACCTCCACCGCCGGCGCTTGCGGGTCGGGCGTCGGGCCGGCGACATCGCCTTTGATGTAGGAGAGCGGGCGCAGCGTGTTGCTGGCGTAGAGCCAGACATCGGCAGCCTCCCAACTCTCATAAGCCTGGAAAACCGTCACCGCGCCCAGGGCAAATTGGCCGTTGGTAAAGCGATAGAGGTGGTTGGAGGCGGAGCGGATCATCTCCCGCAGTTGCTCCTTGAAGGTGTCGCTCAGGTGCCACTGGGTGGAGATGACCAGGTCGCGCACATAGAGCGAGCGGCTGCTGTCCACGGCGAAGCGCATGGTGCGCTGGTTGACGCCTGGGTAGAGCAAAAAGCGCGCCGCAAGCACCTGTTCCCGCTGGCTGGTGTAATAGCGGCTGCCCATCTGGTCGCCATCCACGTACAGACGCGCCCAGAGCACATCCCCCGCCGCAATGTCCGCGGCATCCTCGACAAAGCCGAAGCTGTCGGTCAGATAACGGCGACCGTTGGTGAGGTTGAGCACCTCGGCGAAGGCGGCCGGTTTTTCGCATTGGGTGATCTCGTCGATGCAGACCTGGATCGGCGGTAGGGTGTAGGAGGCGGTCAGCGTCGGCGCGATTTCACCTTCCCGGCTCTCGAAGAAGCGATCTCCTTCGCTGCGCGCTTCGGGATAGAGCAGGATGCCTTCATTGGGCGTGTCCGCTGGCTGTTTGACCCACCTGTCGACGACCGCAGTGACGTCGAAGCGCGCCGGGGAGATTGTCGGCGCGGTCACCGGCGCCACACAGTCCGCAGTCTTCAGGTCGATGTGGCTCTTCCAGGTGACGATGTGCTCGTCCCACGGTGAAAGCACGCAGCGCACGCCGATCAGCATGTCGTCATTGACGATGTCGGCCAGGTTCAGGCTGAGCGTTGCCCTGTGGATCACGGTGTCTTGGGGCAGCGCGGGCAGCCGGTCGAAGCCAAGCAGCGCGCGCTGTTCGCTGGCGCCGGGAA
>JAPKMV010000463.1 GCA_026645635.1 Caldilineaceae bacterium | reverse complement strand
CACCCTGGAGCAGCGCCGTGTGCAGCGCCTCGTCCGCCGCCTGCGTGCGCCCCAGCCCATCCAGCACCACTGCACGCAGCGCCGCGCACTCGATCGTGCGCCAGGTGTTATGGCTGCGTTCGGCCCATGCCGTGAGCGATGCAAGCAGGTCAAGCGCCCGGCGCAGGGCATCTTCTTGGCCTGAAGCGGCCAGAATGCGCACGGCCGTCAGCGCCGGGATTTCCCGCCAATGGAGAAAAGGCGGCAGTGCGGCGGGCCGAAAGCCGTTCGCCCAGCGCAGGGCCGCGGCCTGATCGCCTTGCGCCAGCGCCAGCCGCGCAGCCAGCGACTCGATTTCAGGGTCGAGGCCGGCGCGAAAGTCGCGCAGATGGGCCACCGTGGCGGCAGCTTCATCCAAGCGGCGTTGGGCCATCTGCGTTAGCGTCAACCCGAAAAGGCATTCGCGCACCGCCGCAGCGTGGGCTACATACATCATGCGCACGCCGGCGACATAGTGCACTTCGGCATCCGCAAGATCATTCGTTTCGTAGGCGCAATGCCCCAGAAAGACGCGCGCCCAGCCTTCGCCGAGCGGCAACTTTGCCGCCTGTGCATCCGCCAGCATCCGGCTCGCCGCGGTGCGCAGCTTTTTCAACTCACCGCCAATCCAGTAATTGCTGCAAAGAGCGAACTGAAGGCGCACTGTGAACGTATCGGCTTGCCCGCGCGCTCCTGCCAGCAGGTCGAGCGTCCAGGCTTCCGCTTCTGCGCCGCGTCCGACCATGTGCAGGGCAAGCACGCGGAAGAGCACCGCTTGGCTGGCAATGTAACGCTCGGTGTCCGGCGTCTGTGCCAGACCGATCTCGGCCTGCGTCAACGCCATTGCTGGCTCGCCGCTCATCAGGCTGATCTGGGCAAGCAGGGGTGCAAAACGGCCGACAAGTAAGGCAGCGAAGTCGGGGGCCAGCGCGGGCAGCAACACATCGATCGGCATCAGCAGCGGCGGCACGGCCGCCAGTGCAAAATGAAACTGTGCACACCAAGCGCGCGATAGCAAGAGCATCGGATGGTTCATCACCACTGATTCGGGCAGCAGCGCCAGCCAGCGCTCCAACTGCGGCCAATCTTCTCGGTTCAAGACGGACTGGAACTGTCCCGCCACGACCTCCGCTGCCGCCGCCGCATCGCCGCCGGCCAGCAGATAGCGCAGCGCCTCGTCGATCAGCCCCTGGCTGGCAAACCAGCGCCCGGCGGCGCAGTACAACTCGGCCACGCGTCCGGCGCCGTGCAGATGCAGCAGCCGCAAACGGAGCAGTTCGGCAAAGAGGGGATGATACCGCCGCCATTCGCCTGTCTCATCCAGGATCGTGACAAACAGCCCGGCTGTGGTCACATGGTCGAGCATCGTGCGGCTGGCCTGTTCAACCGGGGCGGTTCCTGTTTCACCATCGAGCAGCGCCGCGCACAGCGGCGCACAGAAACGCTCCAGGATCGAGGTGTTGAGTAGAAAACGCTGCACCGCCACCGGCTGCCGTGCCAGCACCTCATCCAGCAGATAGTCACGGATATTGAGACTGCCGGCCTGGTCGAAGGTCGCCAGCAGCCGCGCCGGGTCGGTATGCTGCAAGGAAAGTGCGGCCAGGCGCAGCCCGGTCACCCAGCCCTCGGTGCGCAACTGGATGGCGTCCACGACGGCGGGGGCAAGCGGCGCGCCGGTCATGGCCGACAGGAGCGCAGGCGTCTCGGTTTCGTCGCTGCGCAGATCGGCAGCACGGATCTCGGCGAGTTCGCCACGCCCGCGCCAGCGCGCCAGCGGCAGCGGCGGGCTGGCGCGCGTGGTCATGATCAGGCGCAGCGTCGACGGCAGAGCATCGACCAGCGCGGCCATGAACTCGTGCGTGGCGCCCGCGGCAATGCTGTCGTAGTCGTCCAGGACGAGCACAAGGCGCTGCCGCAACCCGGCCAGGTCGTTGACCAGCGCCGCCAGCAGCACCGCTGCCGGCGCCTGCCCGCTGTGCACCAGCAGTTCACTTGTGGCGCACGCCGGCGCAACACGCTGTACGGCTGCCACCACATACGCCACGAAGCTGGCCAGGTCGTCCGCTGCGGCGTTGAGCGCCAGCCAGGCGACAGGCTGCGGCTGCTGCAGCGCCCAGGAGAGTACGGCCGTGGTCTTGCCGTAGCCGGCCGGCGCAATCACCAACAGCAGCTTGCGCTCCACGCCGCGCTGGATCAGGGCGGCGAGCCGCGGGCGCGGCGTCACATCGGCCGCCAGGAGCGGTGGATGCAGACGAGTTTCCAGCAGCGTTTGCGAGTTTCCCAGTTGAATCAAGATTTCACCTGATCGGGCGCAACAACGTGGACACACCGTTCTGAAAATAGCTCACGCCAAGTCGCAAAGACGCCAAGCCGCACAAGATTTTCACCGTTATCGGCGTCGCTAAGGCATGCTGCCTGACGTCGATTGCGCGCAAAGTCACCCACTTCAACGCAAAGGCGCAAAGCGACATGTCACTTGTCCCGTAATTCGGTCTTCCTACGCTCCCAGCGCGTCCTTTACCGCGTCGATCGTCAATTCCACGTCGCGTTTCGATACGTGATAGTTGGTCACCGCGCGCAGCCGTCGCGCCGCAGTCGGGTTGATCAGCACCTGACTGGCTGCCAGCGCCGCCGAGAGTGCAGGCGCGTCGATTGTCGGGTGGGTGACATCAAAATAAACGATGTTGGTCTCAACGGTCGTTGGATCCAGTTCGATCCCGCCGATGGCGGCCAGTTCGTTCGCCAGCAGACGGGCATGGGTGTGGTCCTCGGCCAGCCGGGCAACCATCTCGTCCAGCGCCACCAGGCACGCTGCGGCAAAGACGCCGGCCTGGCGCATCCCGCCGCCCAACTGCTTGCGCATGCGCCGCGCCCGCTTGACGAACTCTTGCGAGCCGGCCACTGCCGAGCCAACCGGCGCCCCCAGCCCCTTGCTAAAGCAGACGCTGACGCTGTCCGCTGCGGCCACCAGCCGGCTGGGCGGCAGGTTCAACGCCACGGCGGCATTCCACAGCCGGGCGCCATCCACATGCAGCCGCAGCCCGCGGGCATGGGCCAGCGCGCCGACCGCATCCACATAGGCAGGGGGCAGCACGCGGCCGCCGCAGCGGTTATGGGTATTCTCCAGGCAGATCAGGCGGCTGACCGGATAATGGTCGTTGTCGGCGCGGATGTGCCCGGCGATCTCGTCGAGATCGAGCGTGCCATCGGGCAGGGTGCGCAGCGTGCGCGGGTGGACGCCGCCCACTGCTGCGGAGCCGCCCTGCTCGTATAGAAAGATGTGCGCCAGGTCGCCGAGGATCATCTCGTCCCCGCGGTTGCAGTGGGAGAGAACCGAGATCAGGTTGCCCATCGTGCCGCTGGGGACGAGCACCGCCGCCTCTTTCCCCAGCAGCGCCGCCACCCGCTGTTCGAGTTCGTTGACCGTCGGGTCTTCGCCGTATACGTCATCGCCCACCGGCGCCTCGAACATAGCGCGGCGCATAGCCGGCGTGGGCCTGGTCACCGTGTCACTTCTCAGATCGATTGTGTAGGTCATGGGCAGCGCTCCAAATAGCTGTCGATGGCGGCGAAGAGCCGGTCGAGATCGGCGTCGTTTACTTCGCCCATGTGGGCGATGCGAAAGGCCTTGCCTTTGAACACACCGTAGCCATTGGAAATTTCCATGGCGTCGGCGGCCAGATAGCTGTTCAAGTCCTCGATATCGACCCCGCGGGTATTGGTGACGGTGGTGACGGTGGGCGAACGATAGCCCTCCTCGGCCATGAGCGCAAAACCCCGCGCCAGCGCCCAGGCTTGTGTGCGCGCAGCCAGCGCCGCGTGCCGGGCATAGCGCGCCTCCATGCCCTCGGCGAGGATGTGGTCCAACTGTACACTCAGCGCACGCATCAGCGAGATGGCGGGCGTCGCCGGCGTCGTGCTCTTCTTGAGCGACTTTTCCAGGTTCAGGAAGTCAAAGTACCAGCCGCGACCCCTGACCGTGGCCGCCCGGGCCAGCACGCGGTCCG
>JAPKMV010000462.1 GCA_026645635.1 Caldilineaceae bacterium | reverse complement strand
ACGATGACCAGCACCGCCATCACCGGCAGCAGCAGCGTGCGCCAGCCGGAGACGCGATTGGCGATCGCGGCGCCCATCCAGACGGCCACGAAGAAGAGGGCGTTGACCACCAAATCGAAGGCCGAGCCGAGGGGCGGGAACAGTTGCAGCGGGCTGAGGATGATCACCGCTGAAGCGAAGCCCATGGCGCGGAAGGTGCGGGTGAAGTTGCCGTGGCGCGTCAACAGCCAGCCGGCGCCAAAGACGACGCCGACGCCGATGAAATAGAAGAGCAGGCCATAGAGCAGCAGCGCCACGTCCACGCCGCCTTCCACGGTCAGCCACTCGAGCACGAAGACCGTAAGGGTGATCAACAGCGCCGGCCCGGTCATGTAAGGATCGGCGACCACTTCCTGATAGGCCGATCGATCCAGCATCATGCAGCGCAGGGCGCGGCCAAGCCAGGTGCTTGCGCGACCGATGCCCGCAGCCAGCATCGCCGGCGCCCAGTCCGATGCGACCGGGTCCGGCGCAACCTGCGGCGCCACGACAGGAGCGCCGCGGTGGTTGTTGAGAATGTGGTAGACGTCGATGGCGTTGCGCGTCTCCGGCACCACCATGTCGGGCGGATGGAAGATCATGGCGTCGGTCTGCTCGCCGCCCAAGCCGCCGTGGTTGCCGATCAGCTCCTCCAACGCCGCTACGGCGCCGTCGGGATACCAGGTGCTGATCAGCCAGAGGTCGCCGGCATGTTTGAAGTCCATCACCCGGCGCAGTTGCCAGACCCGCTTCTCGATAGTGGCCGCGCCGTGGCCCTCCGCCGGCGCGTAAGGCGCGACCGGGTCCGCGCCGATCACCTCGCCTGTGTGCAGGTTGCGCTGCCCGCCCTTGCCCAACGCGACAGCCGTCATGTCGTCGGCGTAGCCGATCACCAGACCCAGCCCTTCGTGCTGCACCAGCGCGTCCACCATGCCGGGATAGGCTGCGTTGAGTTCGCTCAGCTTGACCTTGCGCGGGAAGAGGTCGAAGTATACCTGTGCGGCGTTGCCGCTGCCATAGGCAGTCACCGCGGCGGGGGATTCATCGACCGCCGGGCCGCCGGCCTTGGCGCCGGCCGCCGCAAGTTTCTGCCCTTGTTTCGCCACGACATTGCCAACCGCGTTGCCCGCCCCGGCATGGGAGACATTCGCCAGTTCGCCCGCCACACTGTGCAGCCCGACGGCGCCGGTGTCGCCGCCGATGGCCTGGGCGACGCTCACGCCCTGGGGCAACTGCTGCTCGATGAATTCCTTGATCGAGACGCCATAGCGCTGTTTGAAGGTTGGCCCAAAGGATTGGCCGTGATCGGACAAGATGATGAAGTCATAGGGGCGCGGCGCCTTCTCTTTGATGACCCGGCGCAGACGGGCGATGGTCTTGTCCAACCGTTTGAGGTCGCCAAACGCGTCGCTCGTCCACGGGCCGGAGTGGTGGGCGACTTCGTCGTAGCCCAGGTAGAGCATGTAGATCGACGGCGCGCCGCGCATCATGTCGAGGATCGCCAGGTTGGTGGAGATGTCGCGCATGAGCACGCACATCGCTGCGCGCAGAAAGGGATAGCCGTGTTCCAGCCGGTTGAGGCGCGGCCAGACATTCTTGCGTTTCTGCTGCCACGCCTCCCAGAGTTCGCGCAGCACCTCCCAGAAGAAGAGCGAGACGGAGCGCATCAGAAAGTAAGGATCGAGCATCAGCAGGGCGACATCGTCGGCGCGGCGGCGCTTCTCGGCGTCGCCGGCGGTGAACAGGTTGGCCATGGTGAACATGGACTTTTCCGCGTCGCCGTCGAACATGTTCATGATGCTGGAGCCGGCGCGCATCAGCCCCTGGCCGCGGGCGTAGCGGGCGTTCAACTCGGTGGCGTCGCTGTTGGAGACGTAGAGCTTCTGTTGTGTCTTGTCATACCAGCGATAGGCGGGGATGTCATCATTGTCGCCGAACATGATGCCGGCCTGACAGGAGGAGGTCATCGACGGCAGCCCGCAGTCGGTGAGGGAAAGCACGTAGCCTTCCTCGTCGATCATCTTCTGCAGCGTGGGCATCAGCTTGCGGTCGAGCGCCTCCCTGAGCGCCCAGTAGCTCAGCCCATCGATCTCCAACATCATCAGGCCGCGACCCGGTTCCGACGCGCTGTCGAAGGGCTTGGCGCGCGCCCGCCGCTCGATGCGCCCCTGATAGAATGAGCCTTCTTCGTCCAGTTCGAGAATGCCGGTGAAGATGGCGTTGAAAATCGCAAAGACAAAGCCGCCGAGCAGCGCACCCGGCAGCGTGACGGTGAAACCAGCCATGAGCGCAGCCGTGATCCAGAGCGCGACCGCATTGACCAGAAAACCGACGACCAGCAGCGCAATCCAGCCCAAAGGGCGCGCCAACAGCAGAATCACCGGGCGCACGAGCAGGTTGACAATGGCGAGCATGAACGCCGCCGAGATCGCCACCCGCGACACCGGTGTGGCGCCGACGGCTTCCAGCGTAATGCCGGGGATGATGGCAGAGGTCAGAAAAAGCGAGACGGCGTCAATCAGCCACAACAGGGCAAACCGCAACAGAAAGAGCACGAACGACTTGATGGCATTGGACATGGCCTGCTCCCAAAGTGGCCGCGCCCGGCGAGAATACCGGGCGCGTTGGTCAACTGAAGGGGATTGCGGGGGATTATAGGTCAACCACCCACGATTGGCAAGTACTCATGGAATTGGTCTGGATCGGCGAGGATATAGACGCTGCCGGGCAGCAGGTTGCTTGCCAGGGCGCCCGTGCCCCCAAAAAAAAGTTTGCAGCAGCCGGTCGATGGGAGAGTCGTATTACGTAGGTCACGCTACCAGCGTGCCGGGTCGCGTGTAAGTGTGAGCCGCGCCGTGGCTGAGGATTACTTCTACCCTTGGCCGGGTAACCCACGACGATGATTCACGAATTGGATCGCCTGTTTGGTGATGATGGTGGAACGGGACTGATAGCTCTTGTTCATGCCGCTTTGGCAGCGTGATCCTGGCGCCCGCCAACATATTGCTGGAGTTTTTCCTGCACCCACAAGTTCATCAACGTATTGAGCGGTACGCCTTCCGCCTGTAATGCCTTACGCAACAGCGTATTGAGCGAATCAGACAAGGTGATCACATACTCGTGTTTGGGCTGATCTTCAATTGCTACGTCTACCGGCGTCAGGTACTGCTCGTAATCAGTAATGTCGTGGGTATCCCAGAATTCAGCCATTTCCTCAAAGGTGGCAAAAGTTTCAGGCAGTTCATCTGGACTTTTCTTAGTTCTTGGCATAGCGTCGGCGCTCCTTTGTCGTCATAGTGCGTGCTGTCACGATCAAGGCCTGGTCGTCCTGTTTGTGAATGTACAGTATGGTCAGATAGCGTCCACTGTTGGTTTGCCCCGACGCTACATACAAGTCCTCCCCGGGGCGATGACCGCGTTCCAATCGTTCGAATTGCGGACTATTGGCAAAAACCTCGATGACTTCGTGGATCTCGACCTGATGCTTCCAAGCCAATTTGTCGATTACGTCTGCACGCCAAACAAAGCCCGAAATGCGCATATAGCCTGATCCCTGTCATCTTGATTCCCTCTTGCTGCTTTGCTCATTTTATGTGTGTTCCGGCAAATGATGAAATCCTCGCAGGGGGGTGAAAAGCGCTATCGCCCTACCAAACTATCGGCTTGGCGGCGCCCACCTGTATGAGCGGCTGTCACGCTGCAGCCGCCCGCCGCAAGCGCCTACCGCGCCACCAGCGGCAAGAACGACGCCCACGCCGCCGGCGTCTCGATCTGCTCCGTCAGGGCGCCGCCAACCACCACCGGCGCGGCCGGCGGCTGCCCGGCGGGTGCGATGATCTCCAGGTAGTACTGGATGCCGTTCGGCGCGAGGCCGGCATCTGCTGCGCTGACCGCCGCGCCCTGCCGCGCCTGGCGCGCGCCGGCGAAGGCTGCGCCCGCATAGGGCGCCGGGTTGAAGCGTAGCGTCTGCACCGCGCCGTTGGCTTGGCCCTTGCTCAACACGTTCCCGGCCATGT
>JAPKMV010000461.1 GCA_026645635.1 Caldilineaceae bacterium | reverse complement strand
CTGGCCGTGAACGGCGCCGGCTTGCCCGTGCTTGCCTGGCGTCACGGCGACACCGTGCGCGGGCTGGTCGGTGACCCGGCTGCGGCGCCGGTGCAGACCTGGTTCGACGCGGATGCCGGCGTCAGCGCTATGCTCGGCGGTGGGCGGCTGCTGGCCGGCGCCGACGGCGCACTGACGCTGCTCTGGCCGGACGGCGCGGCGGAAGGGCAGGATGTCTGGCTGGCGCGTCGCAACCCGGCGACGCACCAGTGGAGCCACCCCGCGCCGATCTTCGCCAGCGCCGAACAGCGGCGGTCACTCTCGGCGGCGCTGTTGCCCGGCGGTGACATCTTGCTCGGCCTGGCTGCGACGCCGGTGATCAGCGAAACTGTCGCGTTCGAGGGCGGCGCTGCTGGCGAAGTCCCGGCGGTGGGCGACGCCGCACGGCTGCTGGTGACGCGGATTCCCGCAGGCTATCTCCCGGTGCAGGAGGTTGGGCCAGTCTACCTGCCGCTGCTTACGCGCTGAGGAGCTGTTTGATAGGATCCCTCTGACGCAGAGGCGCGGAGACGCAGAGCCTCGCAGAGAGAAACACAGAGGCGTTTACAGACGCGTTCTCTGCGTTGCTCTGAATCTTTGCGCCTTTGCGTTGAAATGGGCGGCTTTACAAACCGTCTCTGTAACTTTGCGTTGAAATGGCTGGTGTGGTTTGCGGCGGTTACGCCGTGATGAGGGCTTCCACCTTTTGCAGCGTCGCGGCCAGTTCGTCGATGCGCACTGGTTTGGAGATGTAGGCGTCCATCCCCGCATCCAGGCAGCGCTGCTGAAAGCCTTCCATGACATCGGCCGTCAATGCGATGATGTAGGGCTGGCGCGCCACCGGCACACTGCGCCGAATCTGCCGTGTGGCTTCGAGGCCATCCATTTCCGGCATGTGAATGTCCATCAGAATGACGTCGTAGCTGTTCTGCTGCACGGCGTCCACGGCTTCACGCCCATTTTCCACCATGACCGGGGTGTGGCCCAGGCGGCTCAAAATACGCATCGCGACTTTCTGATTGATCGGGTTGTCCTCGGCGAGGAGAATCCGCAGCGGGCGCTTGACGGGCGCGAGCGCGGAGAAATCGGATTTCTGCTTGCGTTGGCTGCGCAGCCGGCGCTGCACCTGGATATTGCGGCCCAGGGCGCTGCTCACCGCCTCGTACAGTTGGGCCAGTTTGGCCGGCTTGGTGAGGACTGCTGCAAACTTCTGCTCGCGCGCAGCCATCCGCGTATCCGCATCGCTGATCGATGTCAGCAGGATAATCGGCAGATCCGTCCCGGCTAACGTTTTGCGCGCGTGGGTTGCCAGTTGAATGCCGTCCATCTCCGGCATCAGCATGTCAAACACGGCAATGTCGAAGCGTTCGCCCTTGCTCAACAGGCGCAGCGCCTCGACGCTGGACGCCACCGGCAAGGCGTCCAGCCCCCACCGTTTGAACTGATGAACGAGAATGGTGAGGTTAGTCTGGTTGTCGTCGACCAGGAGGACGCGCTGCCCTAGCAGCGACTGGGTTTCGGGTGCAGCCTGTTCTGCGGTGGCGCCAGGGTGCACCAGGATGTGAAAATTGAACACAGACCCGGCGCCCGGCTGGCTCTCGACGCCGATTTCGCCCTCCATCATTTCCACAAGCCGCTTGCAGATGGCCAGCCCCAGCCCGGTGCCGCCATAGCGGCGGGTGGTGGATGCGTCCACCTGTGAGAAGGAGCGGAACAGGTAGTGGCGCCGGTCTGACGGGATGCCGATGCCGGTGTCGCGCACGGCAAAACTGAGCCGGTAGTGCCCCTCCGGCAGCATTTCGCCCGACGCGGCCACCACCACTTCGCCGCGCTCGGTGAACTTGACCGCGTTGCCGATCAGGTTGATCAGCACCTGGCGCAGGCGCAGCGAGTCGCCGATCACTGTTGTCAGCAGGCTCTCCGATACGGTGTACGCCAGTTCGATGCCCTTTTGGAACGCGCGCGGCGCAAACATGTCCAACGTCTCTTCGATACATTCGAGGACACTGAACGGCTGCTGTTCCAGTTCCATGCTTCCTGACTCGATCTTGGAGAAATCGAGCAGGTCGTTGAGGATGGCCAGCAGGTTTTCACCGCTGACGCGAATCGTGCTGACAAACTCCGCCTGATCGGAGGTCAGATCTGTGTCCAGCAGCAGATTGGTCATGCCGATGATGGCGTTCATCGGCGTGCGGATTTCGTGGCTCATGTTGGCCAGGAATTCGGACTTGGCGCGGGTGGCGGCTTCGGCCTGGTCTTTGGCCTCGCGCAGCGCATCTTCGGTGTGTTTGAGCGCCGTGATGTCGCGGCTGACGCCGATCACCTGGGTGGCCTGCCCCTCGTCGTCGAACAGCGGAATCTTCGACGCCAGCACCCAACGTTCGCCATTCAGCGCATCTTTGTTGATCGTCTCAACTTTGTCCAGGAGCGGTTGACCGGTGCGCAGCACGCGCTGTTCGTCGGCGAAAAACTCGGCGGTCGATGTCGCCGAGAAGAAGTCGAAGTCTGTCTTGCCCAGCAGTGTTTCCATCGAAGGAACGCCCAACAGTTGGCAATGGGCGGCGTTGGCCAGGAGATAGCGGCTGTTGGCATCTTTGACGAAAATGAAGTCGGGCAGGCTGTTGACCAGCGTCTGCAGCAGCCGGTGCTGCTCGACCAGTTTCTGCTCCGCTTCCGCCCGCTCGGTGACATCGGTGGCGACGACCAACACATAGGTGGGGCGATCGTTGACTCGCAGCACCGACTTGACCGTTTGATACCACCGCAGGCGACCCTTGCCGTCCAGCCAGCGATCGGCGGCGGAATGGTACGGTTCACCCGTCGTCAGCACTTGTTCGTCAGTTTGGCGGAACGCTTCGGCCAACGCAGTATCGGCCATAAAGTCTGCTTCCCGGCGACCAATCAGCGCTGCCGGTTCGAGGCCGAGCGACGGTTTGGCCTGCGGATTCACCAGCACGATGCGCCCCGCGCGATCTTTGACGATCACAAGATGCGGCATGGCGTGAATGATGGATTCGAGCAACTCGGCGTGTTCGGCGGCCGCGATGTAGTGGCGGCGCTGCTGGTCCAACTGGGCGCCGATATAGGCGGCCAGCCCCACCGCAGCCAGGGCGATCACCACAAGCTGCGGCCACAGCGGAGACGCGTCGATGGCAATTGCGATGGTGGCGGCGCCCAGGGCGAGGGCAAGCAAGAGCCACCGCCACCGCCCAGTCAACATTATCGCGCCCAGTGTGGCCGGGATGATGAGTGCGGCAACCGCCACACCTGCGCCTAGAATACCGGTCGCCACCGTTGTCAGGATCAGCGCCGACCATGCCGCTGAACCGACAACGACCCATGCGGGTCGCGTCATTGCAGATACTCCAAATTGTTACGATGAGGGCCAAGAATCCAAAACACTCGAACTTTGCCGCTCACTGAGAGACTGTTTGTAGAGCCACTTATTTCAACGCAAAGGCGCAGAGCTGCAGAGAAACGCAGAGACCATATCTGGAGAACGCCTCTACTTTTCCTCTGCGAACTTCTGCGCTTGTTACCGCATACGACTATACGCCGGAACTGTTTGGATGAACCTATCATTCACCTTACAATTCTTGATTTCATGATCGATCCAACATATTATAGAAACGATTTGCAAATTTGTTCCGATCTCAGGAGGCGTCATGCTCCAAATTCTCGTTGCCGAAGACAATGCGCTCAACCGCAAGGTGCTGCTCCGGATGTTGAGCGGGCTGGAGTGCAGTGTAACGGCTGTGGAGAACGGGCGGCAAGTGCTGGAGGCTGTTCAACAGCAGCACTATGATTTGGTGCTCATGGATGTGCGGATGCCTGATCTGGATGGGATCACGACGACCAGACAGGTGTTTCAACTGTTGCCGGCAGCGGAATGGCCAACCATCTATGCCGTGACGGCTGGCGTGTCGGACGAAGAAAGGCGCGAGTGCATCGACGCTGGGATGACCGGCTTCCTGAACAAACCGGTGCAGCTTGCAGAACTCAGCGCGCTGCTGGCGACGATGCAGACCTAGCGGG
>JAPKMV010000460.1 GCA_026645635.1 Caldilineaceae bacterium | reverse complement strand
TCCGGGTGCGCAACGACGGTCTCGACCAGCCGCTTGCCCAGGCCCTGCCCGTGATAGGCAGCGTCGATAAAGACATCGCACAGCCAGGCGAAGGTGGCGTAATCCGTGACGACCCGCGCAAAGCCGATCTGCCGGTCGCCGTCATACACGCCGAAATTGAGCGAGTTGGCGACCGACTTCTCCACGATCTCCCGGCTGCGGCCCAACGCCCAGTAACACGTCTCGCTGAGGTAGCGGTGGACGTAGGCAACGTCCAGGCGGGTGCGGTCTGTGCTGATCTCGATTGCGCTGGCGTTCATTGGAAATTCCTGGCCTGCCTGACGTGGGTGCGTGACTAAATGAACACAGCCGGCGACACGTTGAAGCGTGCGGCCAGCGCCTGCACCTGGCGCATGTTCAGCTTGCGCTTGCCACGTAAAATCTCCGACACCACGCCCTGCGACCCCACCTCCGGCAGATCGGCCTGCGTCAACTCGTGCTCTTCCATGAGGTAGCGCAGGGCGTCGACGCCGCTCACCGCAGGCATGACGACGTGCTCCTCTTCGTAGGCGCGCACGATGGTGCCCAGCGTGTCGAGCAGCCCGTAGAGCGGATGGGTTGCGTCGTCGCCCACAACGTCGAGCAGTTGATTCAGCCGGGCGACTGCCGCGTCATAGTCCGTCGCGGTGCGCACCATGAGCACCGGCTCCATCACCGCCCAGTAGGGCTGAATCGTTTCGGCGAACTTCTTTACTTCTTCCATAGGCCCCGGTTGTACTCCTCATGCGTCAGCACGTGGCGAATGTAGACTCTGCCGCGGTCATAGTGAATGGACGCAATCAGCCGATACTTATTGCCGCCGATGTTGAACACCGTGTACTGCCCAACCTGATCGGCCGCCGGAAAGGTCAGGCGCAGTTCCGCAAAGCTCTGGTAGACGCTCTTTTCGACGATCTTGTGCCAGCGCGCCAGCGCCTCCCGGCTGTCAGGATGGCGTATCCAGAAATCCACCAATGCTCTGCGCGTGATAATATGCATAGTATATCTCAATTTGAGATAAAATCAAGTTGTCACCCTGCGATCACCAGATCGATCGCAGCGATGGCCTGGCCCAGCGCCTGCAAGAAGCGCGCTGCGGGCGCGCCGTCCACCACCTGGTGGTTGATCGTCAACGACAGCCCGATGTGCGGCACGAACTTGACTTTCTCGCCCACTTCCAGCGGCTTGGGCTGGATGCCGCAGACGCCCAGGATCGCGACCTGCGGCGGGTTGAGCACCGGCGTGAAGCTCTCGATGCCGAACGCGCCCAGGTTGGTAACGGTGAAGGTGCCCCCGTTCAGTTCGTCCGGCGTGATCTTGCTTTCCTGGCAGGCGACGGCCAGCCGCTTCGCTTCCGCCGAAAGCTGGCGCAGGGTGAGCGTCTCCGCGCTGCGCACCACCGGCACCATCAGCCCCTTCGCCGTGTCCACCGCCACGCCCAGGTGAACGCTGCGGTATTGGTGAATCTCCGTGCCGGTGAACAGCGCATTCAGCCCCGGGAAGGCCGGCAGCGTGCGCGCCACGGCGAAGAGCACCAGGTCGTTGATCGTGATCCCCCGCAGCCCCATGCTGTCCGGGCTTTCCTTGAGCCGCTTGCGCAGCGCCTGCAAGGCCCGCGCATCAGCGCTGGCGTTGAGCGTGAGCTGCGCCGTGGTCTGCAGCGATTGCAACATACGCTCGGCGATGAGTTTGCGGACGCCTTTGACGGCGATGATCTCGATGTCGGCGGGGAGGTTGGGCGATTGGGCGATTGGGCGATTGGTGATTGGAGACTGGGGCGCGCTGGGAATGTTGAGTTGCTCTTTCACCAGGTCCTTGGAGGTGACGCGGCCGCCGGGTCCGGAACCCTGGCTGGGGACGGCGAAGCCGCCTTCGGCCAGCATGGCTTTGGCCACGGGCGTCAGCTTCGGCTGCGCGGCCAGCGCCGCTTCCACGTCCCGCTCGATCACCCGGCCGCCCGGCCCGCTGCCCGCCAGCGCCGCTGCCTCCACACCCTTGCGGGCGGCGAGCTGCCGCGCCCGCGGCGAAACGCCGATAGGAGGGGCGAGGGGCGAGGGGCGAGGGGCGACCACTTCATCGGCTTGCTTTCCCTGCACAGGAAGCTCCGCCGGCGCGCTTGCCTCATTCACAATTGACAATTGACTATTGACAATTGGCAATTCTTCCCCCGCTGCCCCCACCCACGCGATCGTCTCCATCACCGGCACATCCGCGCCCGCGGGGTAGACTTGCGCCAGCAGCACGCCGGCCGCCGGGCTGGCAATCTCCAGGTTGGCCTTGTCGGTCTCTACTTCGCAGAGCACGTCGTCCACCGCGACGGTGGCGCCGACCGGTTTCTTCCATTCGACGATGATGCAGCTTTCGACCGTATTCCCCGCTTTGGGCATCACAACTGGCGTGGCCATGACCCTTACTCCTCGTTGCT
This sequence comes from Caldilineaceae bacterium, assembly GCA_026645635.1. Classification (GTDB taxonomy): domain Bacteria; phylum Chloroflexota; class Anaerolineae; order Caldilineales; family Caldilineaceae; genus Fredericiella. The sequence goes on along the minus strand of JAPKMV010000460.1, from coordinate 1,620 downwards.
CTTTTTCTCTTCACGCCGTGCCACTGTGGCGTTGGCCGGACGCTTCTTCTCTTTGACCTCAGGCAATTCCACGTCGCCGATTGATTCGCAGATGTAGGTGGGCTGGTACGGATAGGCGGCGATGTGCTCGCGCTTCGTCACGCCCGTCAACACCAGGATCGTGTCCAGCCCGCTGCTCACCGCGCCGACGATGTCGGTGTCCATGCGGTCGCCGACCATCACCGTCTCTTCCGAGTGCGCGCCCAGAAAGTTGAGCGCGCTGCGCATCATGTATGGGTTGGGTTTGCCCACAAAAAAGGGCGCCACGCCGGTCGCCTTCTCGATCAGCGCGGCCATGGCGCCGCAGGCCGGCTCCAGACCGCTCTCCGACGGGCCGGAGGGATCCGGGTTGGTCGCGACAAAGCGGGCGCCGGCGGAGATCAGCCGGATCGCCTTGGTGATCTGGGCATAGTTGTAGCCGTGCGTCTCGCCCAGCACCACGTAGTCCGGGTTGTGGTCGGTCATGATGTAGCCGACACCGTGGATGGCGTCGGTCAACCCGCTTTCGCCGATGACAAAGGCTTTGCCCTCCGGCAACTGCTTCTTGAGGAAACGCGCCGTGGCGATCGAGGAGGTGAAGATGCGATCCTCGGGCACCTGCATGCCCAAGGTCTGCAAACGGTGCGCCAGATCGCGCGGGGTGTAGATCGGGTTATTGGTCAGCACCAGATAGCCGATGCTGCGAGCGTTCAGCCCGTCGATAAACTCCTGCGCGCCGGGGATGATCGTGCGCCCGCGCACCAACACGCCGTCCATGTCCATCAAGTAATTATTATAGCTTTTCATCGTTGCTCCATCGCTGCGTGAAATGGGCGCCGTTCACTCACGACACGCAGCAGTCTATCCGACCGTTGACTTGCGGCATAGTCGCATCCTGTAGTTGCCGCGCTCTTAGAACCTGCATGTAAAAGATCTTTTTGACGCAGAGACGCGGAGTCGCAGAGGTTCGCAGAGAAAAATCCGACTCTTACACGACAGTGACGTGGCACCCGAGACTCCGCACCTGGTTCACCAGCGTTTCCGGCGCGCCGCGGTCGGTCACAATCGTGCTGACCTGCGCCAGTTCGGCAAAGGAGGCCAGCCCGACGCGGCCCCATTTGGTTGCATCGAGGACGGCGATGGTCTGGCGGCAGAGGCCCACCAGGGGGCGCTTGACCGCCGCTTCGTCGGCGCTGACGTCGGTCAGACCCGCGACCGGGTCGATGCCGTGAGCGCCAAAAAAGCCTTTCTCGATGTTGAAGCGCTGAATTTCGCCGATGCCGTAGCCGCCCACCAGCGACGAGGTCACCCGGTCGAGCATGCCACCCAAGAGCACCAGTTTGATCTCGGCGGCGTCGAAGAGGGCGCGCGCCACCTCCAGCCCATTGGTGATCACGGTCATGTGGCGGCGATCTTTGATTTCTTGGGCGATGGCCAGCGAGGTGCTGCTGCTGTCCAAAAAGATGGCGTCGCCGTCGGTTACCAGCGACGCAGCCGCCTGGCCGATGCGCATTTTCTCTGCGCCTTGCCGCCGCCGGCGCATGGTCAGCGCCAACTCGCTGATCCCTTCACTGGCCAGCACCGCGCCGCCGTGGGTGCGCA
>JAPKMV010000045.1 GCA_026645635.1 Caldilineaceae bacterium | reverse complement strand
AATCCGCCAAATCCGCGGTCTATTCCTGTATCGCCTATTCCACCTCCAGCAGCAGTTCACCCAGGGTGACGGTCTGGCCTGGCTTGACAACCACCTGGCGCACAACACCCGACTTCGGCGCGCGGATCTCGTTTTCCATCTTCATGGCTTCGAGCACCAATAACGATTGTCCGCCTTCGACCGCTTGCCCCACGTCGACGTGCAGCCGGGCGATCAGGCCGGGGATCGGCGCCTTGACGCGGCCATCGCCGACGTTGGGGCGCACCGAGTGCGTCTCCTGGTCGCGCACGGTGACGGCGTAGCGGCCATTGTAGGTCTGCACCGAGCTGAGGTCAGACGGCATCAGCAGTTCGTAGGGACGGCTGTCGACGATCATCCAGTCGGCCAGTTCGGGCCGGTCGTGGTCAGGCACATAGACGGTCAGCGGCGCGCCGTCGACGATGACGGCGTATTCGCCCGGCGCGGTCCGGTTGGGCGCGACTTCCACCTCGAACGTCTGGTTGTCGATGGTTACAGTTAGCTTGTTCATCTCTGTCAGCTCCTTCTAGCTCGGCAGCCGGCGCGCAGAACGATGCCAGCCGGTCTTCACCTGGTCGGGCGTGACCGGCGCGGCAATGCGGCGGCGCAGCGCATAGGCGACGGCCATGATCGCGGCCAGGTCGCGGCGGGTGGCTTCGGCGCGGTTGTGGCGGTCGAAGCGGAAGCGGGATATAAAACTGGTGTCATAGTCGCCGCTGACAAAGGACGGCTCGCGCACGATCTGCTGGTGGAGGGGGATGTTGGTCTCCACCCCCACGACGCGGAACTCGCCCAGCGCCCGCGCCAGCCGCGCCACACAGTCGGCGCGGTTCTCGCCTTTGACGATCAAGTTGGCCAGCAGCGGGTCGAAGCGCTGAGGAATCTGGCAGCCGACGTAGCCGTAGGAGTCGATGCGCACCCCCGGCCCCTGGGGCAGCCGGAAGCGGGTCAGGCGGCCCGGGCTGGGCAGGTAGTCGTTCCACGGGTCCTCGGCGTTGATGCGGCACTGCATCGCCCACCCTTGCAGCGGGATCTCGGCCTGGGTGCGGTTCAGCGGTTCGCCCGCGGCGATGCGAATCTGTTCGCGCACGATGTCCACGCCGGTGACCATCTCGCTCACGCCGTGCTCGATCTGGATGCGCCCCTTGATCTCGGTGAAGTAGAAGTTGCCGGCGCCATCCACCAGAAACTCCACCGCGCCGGTGTTCTCGAAGCCGAACAACTCCGCCACCTCGAGCGCTGTGCGCCACAGTTCCTGGCGCTGCTTGTCGTCGAGCGACGGCGCAGGCGACTCCTCGATCAGCTTCTGGTTGTGGCGCAGGAGTGAGCCTTCCCGCTCGCCCAGGTGCACCAGGTTGCCGAAGCGGTCGCCCAGCACCTGCACCACCACGTAGTGGGAAGGCGCAATGGCGCGCTCCAGATAGACATGGTCGTCGCCGTAGATCATCATGGCCTCCCGCCGCGCGGCGGCCACATATTCCGCCAGGCGCGCCGGCTCCATCACCACGCGCGCGCCGCGTCCCCGCCCGCCCCGCGCCGACTTGACGATGAGCGGATAGCCGATCTGCGCAGCCTGCGCCGCCATCGCCTCTGCTTCGACGATCTCGTCGGGCAGGTCGATGAAGTTGGGCACGCGGTAGCCGGCGGCCTGCACCCGCTCCATCGCCCCCAGTTTGTCGCGCACCGCAGCAATCACAGCCGGCGGCGGGCCGATGAAGACCACGCCGGCCTGTTGGCAGCGGGCGATGAAGCCGGCTTCTTCGGCCAGAAAGCCGTAGCCGGGGTGGATGGCGTCAGCGCCACAGCGCTGGGCGATCTCCAGAATCTCGTCGTCGGCGGCGTAGCGCAGCGGCGACTGCAACTGCACCGCCTCGCTGGCCAGCCGCACATGCAGCGAGTCCCGATCCGAACGTGTGTACAGCGCCACGGTCTCGATGCCCATCTCCCGGCACGTACGCGTGATGCGGGTGGCAATTTCGCCCCGATTGGCGATAAGGATTTTCTTGAACATAGTTGTGAGTCCTTTGGTGAATCGAGATTGGAGATTGGAGACTGGAGATTAGAGATTATGGGATTGTGCGATTATGGGATTGTGCGATCATCGGCCTGCGCCAATCTCCAATCTCCCAATCTCCCAATCTCCTAATCTCTTAATCTCCCAATCTCCCAATCTCCAATCCCCTACATCGGCGCCAGCCCATGCTTCTTCGGCACGTGCGTCTCGCGTTTGGAGAGGGTGACTTCCAGCGCCTTGATCAGCACGCGGCGGCTGTCGCGCGGCTCGATCACGTCGTCGATCAGGCCGCGGGAGGCGGCGACATACGGGTTGTTGAATTTGTCCTCGTAGTCGGCCACCAGTTCCTTGCGTTTGGCCGCCGGGTCTTCCGCCTCGCTCACCTGCTTCTTGAAGAGGATGTTGACCGCACCCTCGGCGCCCATCACCGCAATTTCGGCGTTCGGCCAGGCGTAGAGGAGGTCGCCGCGCAGCCCCTTCGAACTCATCACACAGTAGGCGCCGCCGTAGCTCTTGCGCAGGATGATCATGAGTTTCGGCACAGTTGCCTCGGAGTAGGCGTAGATCATGCGCGCACCGTTGCGGATAATGCCGCCGTATTCCTGGTTGGTGCCGGGCAGGAAGCCGGGCACATCCTGGAGCGTCACGATGGGGATGTTGTAGGCGTCGCACAGGCGGATGAAGTGGGCAGCCTTGACGCTGGCCTTGATGTCGATGCAGCCGGCCAGCACCATCGGCTGGTTGGCGACGATGCCGATCACGTAGCCGTTGAGACGGGCGAAGCCGACCACCATGTTCTCCGCCCAGAGTTCGTGCACCTCGAAGAAGCGCCCCTCGTCCACGATGGCGCCGATCACCTGGCGCACGTCGTAGGGCTTGCTTGGGTCCACCGGGACGATCTCTTCCAGTTCCGGGCAGCGGCGGTCGGGGTCGTCCAGCGGCGGCACGTAGGGCGGGTCGTCCTGGTTGTTGGAAGGCAGATAGGAGAGCAACTCGCGCACCTTGAGCAGGCATTCTGCGTCGTCTTTGGAGAGGAAGTGGCTGACGCCGCTCTCCTTGGAGTGGATCATGCCGCCGCCCAGCATCTCGAAGCTGACGTTCTCCTGCATCACCGCCTTGACCACTTCCGGGCCGGTGATGAACATGTAGGAGTTCTCGGTCATAAAGACGAAGTCGGTGAGCGCCGGGGAGTAGACCGCGCCGCCCGCGCACGGGCCGAGGATCACGCTGAGTTGCGGGATCACGCCGGAAGCCTCGCAGTTGGCGTCGAAAATCTTGGCGTAGCCGCCCAGCGAATCGACGCCCTCCTGGATGCGGGCGCCGCCCGAGTCGTTGAGCGCCAGGAAGGGGCAGCCGTATTTGAGCGCCATGTGCATCGCCTTGACGATCTTGTTGGCGTGCATCTCGCCCAGCGAGCCGCCCATCACCGCCGCATTCTGCGAGGCGACGAAGACCTTGCGCCCGTTGATCTCGCCAAAGCCGGTGACGACGCCGTCGCCGTAGCGCGAGCCGCGCCCGTCCATGTACTTGTCATAGCGCGGCGTCACCAGCGTGTCGATCTCGCAGAAAGTGCCGGGGTCGAAGAGCAGGTCGATGCGCTCCTGCGCAGTGAGGCGCCCTTTCTTGTGCTGGCCTTCCGCATCCTTGGCCCCGCCGGCGGCGATCGCCTTGCGGTCACGCAGTTTTTTGATATAGGTTTCCAAGATTCCACCTCCAGATTAAGATGAACCACAAAGACACAGAGAGCACAAAGGTTCACAAAGCATTCAGAGATGCAGCGACAATTGTGCCTCAATGGTAAATTCCGAGTAACCATTCACCTATGTCACGAATTACACGAATTTTAACGAATTGCGACGAATCATTCGTGTGAATTCGTCCAGATTCGTGCAATTCGTGACACAGACGAATGGCTGCATGGTTACAATGCCGTTTCTTCCAGTAGCGCCATCGTCAGCGCAAAGCGACCTTCGATCCGCCACCAGCCCGACCATGCACCGGGGAACTGTGCCGCCAGCCCGTCGTCCACGATGACCGTAAACGGCGTCCACTCCTGCGGCGGCGCGTCAAATGCATCGAACCGGCAGGTGATGCGCCGCGTATCGATGCGCAGTCCCTCGCGCAGCGCCTTGAGCACCGCCTCCTTGCCGCTCCAGGTGGCGGTGGTGAGGATGTCGCCCTGCGCCACATCCCGCTCCCGCAGCGCCCGCACCGCCGTCATCTCCTCCACCGTGAAGAAATTGTCCAGAAAGTTCCCCTCACGCGGCTCAATCAACTCCAGGTCGCAGCCGAGGGAGGGGCGATTGAGAGATTGAGAGATTGAGAGATTGGGAGATTGGAGATTGGAGATTGGAGACTGGGTGCCGCTCCCCAATCTCCAATCTCCAATCTCCAATCTCCTATTCTCATAATCTCCTAATCCCATAATCTCCACCAACCCACAAAACGCCGTCCCATAACTGTGGCTGATGCTCAGCGACACCGGTAGTCGCTCCTCGCCCCTCGCCATGTATGGCGCCGCCCCTCGCCCCTCCCAACTCGCATACGGCGCGCCATCAGCGTCTGCACCGATGAAGATCGCGTCCAGTGCCGGCGTCTCGCCCGTTGTCTGCGCCAAGTAACGCTGCACCAGGTTCTTGGCCGTCCAGCGGCCCAGCAGCCAGTCGCGGCGGCGCTTCTCGGCCTTGAAGGTGCGCTGCTGCTCGGCTGGGCTGAGCCAGGCCAGCGGCGCGTCCCTGCGCAGGATCTCCGGGCAGTCGTCGAGCGATTGGAGCAGCCAGTGAATCACGATTCCTCATTCCGTAGGTGCGGTTTTCAACCGCACGTGTCCTCATCAACCCGTGACGTGCGGTTGAAAACCGCACGTCCCTACCTCAACCGCACATCCTCTCGTCAAGCCACCATGTGCGGTTGAAAACCGCACCTACGCCAATGCCTGATGCAGCGCCTGCTGCTGCCCCGGCGTGAGGGCATAGCGCGCCAGCGTCAACTCGCCGACCAGCAACTGCGGCAGGTCCGTGTCGATCTGCCACTTCACCAGCGACGCCAGCCGGAACGCGTGGAGCAGGCGGCGCACCTCCGCCGCGCGGCGATCCGCCGTCGTCAGCAGCGCGCCGCCTGCCGCCGTCACCGTCAGCTCGATCCGTTCGGCGGGCCGCACGCTGGTGAGCGTGACTGTCAGCGTCTGCGTCGCGGCGTCGTAGAGAGGTGTGGCAGGTGCGCTCGCGCCGTTGCGCGTCACCGTTACGGCGCCCTGTTCGACAGCATGAAAGGTCAGCGCATAGGTGCGCAGTGGCGGCGCCAGCGCCGCATCGCCCTGCACCGGGCCGATGGCGAGCGTCAGGCTGTCGCCGCGCCAGGTCTGCGTGAAGGGCGTCTCGGCGTAGCGCCCTTGCTGGTAAGCCACCGTCTCGCCGTCATCCTCGTAGAGCGTGAATTGGCCATCTGCGCCGGGGAAGACATGCACGGTCAATTGCGCCGGATTCTCCACGCCGCCCCAGCCGACCAGCGGGCCAAGCGGCACGATGGCGCCAGCTTTGGCAAAGACCGGAATGTCCGACCAGTCGCCGTAGACAGTCTGCCAGCCGCCCGCGTACTGCTTACCCGTGAAGAAGTCGAACCAGAGGCCGCCGGGCAGCCAGACACGCTGGCGGCTCAAGCCCAGGTCAGGCTCAGTCGGCGCAGTGAAAGGTGCGGCGATCAGCTCGCTGCCAAACCAGTAGGCTTGCGGACAGGTGTAGGCGTCGTCGTCTTCCGGGTTGGTGTAGTAGAGCGGCGTCACCAGCGGGATGCCGGCGACGTGGTTGCGCCACGCCATGCTATAGATGTACGGGATCAGCGCGTGGCGCAGTTGCATGGCCGTGCGCGCCGGCTCCTCCACCGCCGACCCCCAGCCCCATGGCCGCCGATCCTGGTACGGATTGTTGGTGCTGTGCAGGCGCAGGATCGGGCTGAAGACGCCGTACTGCACCCAGCGCAGATAGAGTTCCGCATCCTCGACGCCCCACATGTGGCCGCCGATGTCGTGGCTCCACCAGCCGTAGCCGACGTTGGCCGCGGTCGCCGTGAAATAGGGCTGATTCGCCAGCGACGCCCAGCTCACCACCGTGTCGCCGGAGAAGCCGATGGGGTAGCGGTGATTGCCTAGCCCGCCCCAGCGCGAGAAGATGAAGGGGCGCTTGATGCCGTCGCGTCCCAGGTCGTAGAAATGGAGGTGGTTGAGCCACCAGAGCGGGTCCAGGCCTTGCAGCTTCGACTGCTTGCCCTGCTGCCAGTCCAGCCACCAGAAGTCGACGCCGATTTCTTCCTGCGGGTGATGGAGGAACTTGAAATAGGCTTCGACGAAGCGCGGATCCACGCTGTCGAACTCCACCGGCTCGCCCGTCGCCGGGTCGATGCCCACCGCCGCGGCTATGTCGGCGTAGGCTGCCTCGTGGGGATGCACGCCGTCGGCCGGATGCAGGTTGAGCGCGGTGCGCAGCCCCTGCTCATGCAGCCAGGCGACGGAGCTTGCCGGGTCAGGGAAAAGCGCCCGGTTCCATGTGTAGCCGGTCCAGCCGACCGAGCGGTTGCCCGTCTGCGTCGTGTGCCAGTCCATGTCGATGATGCAGACCGCGAGCGGGAATTCACGCGCACGGAACTCCTCCATCAAACCCTTGAGCTCGGCCTCGTCGTAGGCCCAGAAGCGGCTCCACCAGTTGCCCAGCAGATAGCGCGGGATCAGCGGCGTCGGCCCGGCGACTTGCTGGAACTCCTGCAGGCAGCCGACATAATCGTGGCCGTAACCGAAGAAGTAGAGGTCGAGGTTGTCCGGTGCGGCGCGGGCGGCAAGCCAGCCGTGCTCATCGAAGACCAGCGACCGCGAGTCGTCGACCACGGCATAGCCGTTGCGCGCCATCAGCCCCGGCCCCAGGTGCGCCCAGCCGTCGACCTCGTCGAGCGTGCGCGTGGTGCCCTGGAGATTGCCTGCGGCCCAACTGCGGTCACCGTAGCACCAGGTCACGCCGCTGGCCTTGAGCGTGACGCTGAGCGAGATGGGCGTGAAGCCGTGGGCGTGTTCCGTGTAGCGCAGCAGCAGGTGCTCGGTCTCGATCTCGATGGCGCTGTCGCTGCGGCGCACGTCGAACGCGGGCATAGGCTGCTTGCGAAACCAGAACGCCTGGCTCGGCCGATCCTCGAACGCGCCGATCGGGCTATACTCCAGCCGCAGCAGGCGCGCCGTGAGCACGGTGAAGCGCACGTTACCCGCGGTTACGACCGCGGCGGGGTCGGCGATTGGGTTGAAGGGGAGGTGTAGGTAGTCTTGGGACATGGGTTAGCTCGAATCTTGGTTTGGTGGCCCGCCTTGGAATAAATTCCAGGCTGACAGCGAAAGTCGGCTGAAGCCGACTAATGACGAATACCCAGTCCACTTAAGTGGACTTTAGCTTTCAGCCTGGGATTCATCCCAAGGCTATCACGCACAACGCCGGCTTTCTGCGCTGCCCTGCACGATTTCGCCCGTTGAAATGCCGAGATCGATGCCCACAACATCGGACGGTGAAGCCATCAAACGCTGCGTCTCTTCTTTCCCTTCCATCCGTTCCTCACCCATTTTCATGAAGCCCGCCTGTTGCACCTGTCTATGCTGCCAGCACAAACGACTTCACATTCAACTCGTCCGTTCGCTGCAGGACTGTGCCAGGTCGTACTGCATCTGAAGTTGAAGCCACGCTTCCGGCGTGCGCCCGAACGCTCTTGACAACCGTGCTGCCATCTCCGGTGAGATGCCGGAGTGTCCATTGACCAGCAGCGACAGAGTCTTGCGCGTGACGCCGAGACCGGCGGCAGCCTCCGTAACAGACAACCCAAGCGGCTCCAAATAGAGGTCACGGATGATCTCGCCAGGGTGTGGTGGATTTTTCATCGGCATAGTTCAAGCCTCAGCATCGCGCAACCCATAGCTTGATCGCATCTCAGCCAGGGATATTGTCGGCGCATCAGCTTCCAACTCCTTTGCCTGGCGCAGCGTTTTGATGTCTTCCAATTCTTGGAGTTGTTCTTCGATTTCGAGATACTCCGCATAAGATAAGACTACGAACGCCTTGCGTCCCTCGAACTCTAGAATGTTGGGGTGAAAGTTAATCATGCTTTGACTCCTTGCTAACGATATGCGTCACGCCGATGTCGAACAGCATAGACGACGATTCGATTCCCGGCTTCGATCTCGAATAGAACCCGATAGCTGCCCACGCGCAGCCGGTATTCTGGAGCAAAGTTTGTCAGCCGTTTGACATCACCGGCTAGATTATCCTGGAGTTTCAGCAATGCATCAAGTATCCGAATGGCGTCAGCTTCCGGCAGACGACGCATATCCTTCTCTGCCTGGCGCTTGATCTCTACTTTGTACTTCATCTGCGTAACCTCAGCCTTGGGTCTACAGGGTTACGATTGATAGCGAGCATCGCGGTGTGAGCAGCCCGAAATCGCATCACTGCGGCGTCCGGGCTGCTCGCATCGCTGTTAGTCCCCTTACGCCGGCCGCGCCACCGTCAGATAGCCCGCCAGCTTCACGAACACATTGCCTGCCTCGTCCACTACTGTGGCGTCGAAGCTCTCGCCGTCGTTGGGCGTGGTGCAGACACAGTAGAGCCGCCGCCCCTCCGCTTCCTCCGGCTGGCGATAGGCCGTGACCTGCTCGAAGCCGAGCGGGAAAGCCATCGCGTGCTTGATCTCCGTGTGCCACAGCGCCGCGCTCTGGAAGCAAAGTTCCACCAGCCGCGGGGCCATCAGCGACGCCGCGTGCGCCGGTGCGGTGTTCGGGCCGAGGTCGTGCGCCATCAACGCCAGACACTGATTGCCGCTCACGCCCGCCCGCTCGATCACCTGGTAGGCTGGGCCGTGGAAGAAGCTCTTGTAGATCTCCGCCGCAGTGATCGGCAGGCTATCGGCAGACGGCGGCATGAAGTCCATCACCGGCTCCTCCGCCGGCGCGGTGGTGAGGCGCACCGTGGCGATGAAGTGCTCCTTCACCTGTACGGGCAAGCCTTCCTTGGCCGGCTTCGTCACCGAACGCAGCGTGGCCTGCGCCAGCAGGTCGCCGTTCGCCGCCGGTTTGACCGTGGCGCTCAAGTAGAGCGTGCGCGGTTCCATGCGGAAGAACTTGAACGCGCCCATCATCTGCTCGTGCTCGACGCTGGCCACGCGGTAGCCCGGCGCCGCGATGCTCGCCAGTTGCGCCAGCGCCTCGGTCGCCATCACGCCGGGCAGCCAGGGCGTGCCCGCGTCCGGCGCGTGGTCGAAGAGGAAGGGCTGCACCTTCGGGTCGAGCGTCGTTTCAACTTCGATGCCGCCGTAGAGCCGGAAGGACTTGACCTGCCCGACCATGAGCAGCGGGTTCTTGCGTTCGGCCAGTTGGGCGTTGAGCTTCGCCACGTCGAGACCGCCGGTGGGGTCCTTCTCTTCCAGCCAGGCGCCCAGGCGACCGGCCACGACCAGTTCGCCGCGGGTGGCGCCGTAGGTCAGCTCGCGGCGGATCGTCGGCACGCCGGCTTCGGGCGGCAGCATGTCCACGCCCAGTGATTCCAGGATCGCCTGCACCGAGCCGCGCGACGCCATGCCGATCTGCCCCCACGCCGTCCAGTCGATGGCGATGCCGCGGGTGTCGGGGCGCCATGTGCGCATGCTGCTGGAAATCTTGCAGAGCAGGTCGTTGGCCGAGGAGTAGTCGCTCTGGCCGTTGTTGCCAAAGCGGCCGGCCACCGAGCTGAAGCTCACCGTGGCGCCGATGGGCATCCCCTTCGCCGCCTTGATCAGGCTGAAGAAGCCGTCCGCCTTGACGTCGAAGACCAGGGCGAACTGGTGTGGCTCCTTGCTGGGCAGCGTGCGGTCGATGAGCAGACCGCCGGCATGGAGCAGCACGTCGATCTTGCCGTGGCGCTGGCGGATGTCGTCCACCACCGCCGTCACCTTGTCGCCGTCGCGCAGGTCGAGGCTGTAGTACCAGGCCGTGCCGCCCGCATCTTCGACGGCTTCGATGGCGCGCAGCGCCGCTTCCTGGCGCTCCAACCCCATGATCTTGTCGTCGATCTGCTTGGGCGTCACCTTTTCACCCGATGTGCGCGCCTCGGCGATGAGCGCATTCTTGAGCGTGTCGCGACCCTGGCGGAAGAGGGCGATGTACTTGTCATCGCGCGCCGGCGCCGGCACCAGGTCGAGCAGGTAGAAGATGCCGCCGCTGTTGGCCGCCAGGTCGGTGGTGATGGCGCTGGTGATGCCGCCGGCCGCGCCCGTCACCACGAAGACGGTCTCCTTGCCGAGCACCATGCCCGTGTTGCCGTCCTTGGCCGGAATCTCTTCCAGCGTGACGGTGTAACGCTGGCCCTCGAAGTAGCCGACCTCCACCACGCCGGGGTCGAAGAGCACCTCGGCGATGAGCTGGTCGGCCGGCTCCACGGTCTTGCGCGACGGCTCGAAGTCGACGGCTTTGACCGTGACGCCCTTGCCACCCTCGCGCATGGCCTGCTCCATGTTGTACGCCTTGGTAAAGCCGACGACTGCGCCGCCCAACGGGGCCGTGGCGCCGGTCGGGCCGTAGCCGTGCAGACCGCCCAGCCGCGTCGCCGCCACCAGGAAGGTGTTCGGCCCGCTCACGCTGTCGTAGAGCGCCCGCGCCGCGGTGTAGAGATTCTTGACGCGCACCCGGTTGAGTTCGCGCCACTCGTCCAGCGTCATCTCCTCGATGGGCTGCTCCACGTCCAGCGCCGGCAGCCAGAAGGCGCCCTGAATCTTGCCTTCGGCCAGCCACGTCTTGAGCTGCGCGTCGAGGTCGTCGGTGGCGATGCCCGGCTCCAGCGTCAGCACCGCGGCGCCGCGCTTTTCCAGCTTCTCCACCAGCTTCTTGCCCACGCCGCCCTGGTCCAGCATCACCACGACCCGGCTGCCGGCATCCAGCGTCACGCCGGTGGGCTTGCACAGGTCGATAGCCGGGCGCAGCGCGGGCTGCGGCACGCGGCGCGGCATTTTGTCGGCGTCTTCTAGGGTGCCGATGGTCTTCACCGTTGATGCGGGAGATTGGAGATTGGAGATTGGGAGATTGGGAGATTGAGCGATTTCGCCTGCCGGCGCCGCCCCTCGCTCCTCGCCCTTCGCCCCTGCCAACTCCGGCCGCATGGTGCGCACGAAGTCGATCACGCTCTGCAGCGTCGGGTAGTCGCGCAGGTTCAGCCCTTCCTGCACCGGAATCTCGAAGCTCTCACGGATGCTGGCGAAGGTCTCCGCCTGCTTCACGGTATCAATGCCCAGGTCTGCCTCCATGTCCTGGTCGAGTTCGAGCATCTCGGTCGGGTAACCGGTCTTGGCAGAGACGACTTCGAGTACTTTCTCGACGACGGGATCGGAGACTGGAGATTGGAGATTGGAGATTGGAGATTGGGCGACTTCTTCCGCCCCTCGCCCCTCGCCCCTGGCCCCGGCCAACTCCGGCCGCATGGTGCGTACGAAGTCGATCACGCTCTGCAGCGTCGGGTAGTCGCGCAGATTCAGCCCTTCCTGCACCGGAATCTCGAAGCTCTCGCGGATGCTGGCGAAGGTCTCCGCCTGCTTCACCGTGTCGATGCCCAGATCGGCCTCCATGTCCTGGTCGAGTTCGAGCATCTCCGTCGGGTAGCCGGTTTTGTCGGAGACGACCTGCAAGACTTTCTCCACGACGGGATCGGAAGTGGGAGATTGGAGATTGGAGATTGGTGGTTGGGCCGCCGGCGTCTGGACGGCAGCGACAGGCGTTGCTGGTGCCGGCGTCACCCCTCGCCCCTCGCCCCTCACCTCTGCCAGATCGGGCCGGTTGGTGAGCACGAAGCCGACTACCGCACTCAGCGTCGGGTAGTCGCGCAGGTTGAGCCCTTCCTGCACCGGGATGGCGAAGCTGTCGCGGATGCTGGCGAAGGTCTCCGCCTGCTTGACGGTGTCGATGCCCAGGTCAGCCTCCAGGTCGAGGTCGAGTTCCAGCATGTCCTTGGGATAGCCGGTCTTCTCGGCGACAACTTCAAGCACTTTTTCGGTGATTGAGTCGCCGGCGGGAGATTGGAGATTGGAGATTGGGAGATTAGGAGATTGAGAGATTGGCGCTGCGGGCGCAACT
>JAPKMV010000459.1 GCA_026645635.1 Caldilineaceae bacterium | reverse complement strand
GCGCCGTCGTAGGCGTGGGTGCAGTCGTGGCCGTGGATTCTTCAGTGGGCGCGGCGGTTGGCGTATCGAGCGGCGCTGCCGTGGGCGCAGATGCGTTACTCGCCTCGGAGCCGGCGGCAGACGGCGTGTAGGTTGGTACGAGCGTGGGTACGGTCGCATCGATAGCGGCCTCGCCGCCGCAGGCGCTCAGCGCCATCGACAACAGCAGCGCCGTGGCTGCCAGGATCAGGTTGCGGGACAACAGGTTTGCAGACATGCGTTGGTCTTTTCCGGCTGCTATTTGCCGATACAGGCGTTGTGATGTGCGTCCTGGCAACTTCATGGACGCGATCACTGCCATGCGGCAAGTGTTGAATTTCACAAAGTTTTCCGATCTTGCCCGCGTCAGCCGCGCTTGTCAATTTTGACGGCGCTCTGCGACAGCCTGGCGCTATGGATTTAGGGCTACGGTCATCTGCGCGATTGGCAAATACAATTGTAGGACTTACCATTGGACATAGACAGCGGCGCGCCGCGCATCCGGTCGTCAGAGCGTAGGGAAAGTATGGGTTACGATACATCGGGTTTCAAAAATGTGCTTGCTCACTGGGCCAGCGGCGTCACGATTGTGACGACCATCGCCGACGGCAAGCCGGTGGGGATTACGGCTAGTTCGCTGACCAGCCTCAGCCTCAGCCCGCCCCAGGTGCTGATCTGCGTAGCGCGCAAGCTGTACACCCACGGCGCGATCCTGCAGGCCGGCGCCTATGCGGTGAATATCCTGGGCGTCGATCATCTGGAGTGGGGCATGCGCTTCGCCGGGATGCGTCCCGAGCAAGACCGGTTTGCCGACATTGCCTGGACGACGGCGCACACGGGCAGCCCGATTTTGCCGGGAGTGATCGGCTGGCTCGACTGCGAGCTGCGCCACGCCTATGACGGCGACGACCATTCGATTTTCGTTGGTGAGGTGATGGCCGCGGATTATCGGGAGAGTATGCAGCCGCTGCTCTACTTCAACCGCAACTGGCGGCAGTTGGCGGAGGCGCCATTGCCCATGCCGGAACTGGCGTGAAGGGCACGTGGCTCTGACGCAGAGACGCAAAGAGGCAGAGGTTCGCAGAGAAGAATAGGGGGCGATTCTGCTGTAGTTTCTCTGCGAATCCCCACCGCTCCATGCCTCTGTGTGAAGCTATACGGGACAAGGTGATAGGGTGAGGGGGTGATAGGGTGCGTTTCTGTCACCCTCTCACCCCCTCACCCTGTCGAGTCAGACTACTGCGGCGTATCAGTCTGCTGCGGAGCCGGAACGGTCTTGAGCGGGATGATGATCCACAGGATCAGATAGGTCAATACGCCTGGGAAGCCGCCGGGCAACATCAGGAACAGGAAGAGCAGGCGGAACCAAAGCGGATCGATGCCGAAAAAGTCACCCAGGCCGCCGCAGACGCCGGCAATGACGCCATCCTGGCGCCGCAGTTGTTTGTAGTTTTGCTGATTCATTGTTGTTCTCCTCAACTTCAATTATTGTCATCGTAACTGTAGAACAGTACGCACGTCGGCGAATCTGGTTGCAACCGTGAAGAAAGTGCGAGTTGCGACAAAGACAAAGGAGGAGTGATGCAGGTACGGGTCTATGCGACGCTGCGCCCCATCGTGGGCGGGCCGAAGGCAAATCTGGAGACCGATGTGGGCGACACCTTTCGCCAGATGCTGGACGAGATGCTGGCGCGCTGGCCCGCATTGACGCGCGAACTGCTCGACAAGGAAGGCCAGTTGCGCAGCAACATCCACATCTTCCTCAACGGCCGCGACGTGCGCTATCTCGACGGCCTGGACATGCCGATCCCCGAAAACGCCGATGTCTGCATCTTCCCCCCAGTGGGCGGTGGCCGGTGAGCGAACCGCTGGTGCACGACTACTACGGCGTGCCGCTCTGGCTCATGAAGAGCTACCTCACCGACTTGGGCGCCGACGAAGTGGAGGAGAGCGTCATGGCCGGGGAGGGCTGGCGCGCCGAGCTGCGCAAGGCGCCGGTCAAGCGCATCGGTTCGCTGGCAGTAGGCGGCACGACGGCCACATTCACCGGCGACGTCGCGGCGCTGGCTGCCCTCTTCGAGCGGCTGCACTGGAAGACGCTGCGCGGGGGCGGCTGATCGACAGCCCCCATTCATTATTCCTCCGTGCCAAGACCCTCAAGCGGTTTCCCAAAGAGTACAGCACATTGCCGGAACATCATTGAAAAGGCCGTAATGGTGACGAACCGGCAGGAATTTAGCCATTTCGGTACGGAATCCGCACCAACAGGGCTTGACAGCCGCCAATTCATCCGCTAGAGTAGGAGCATGGTGCAAAGAGGAGTCCAGGGATGGGGCTGAAGCTCGATCAGACTGACCGGGCGATCATCCAGGCGCTGCAGGCGGACGGGCGGCTGCCCTTCAGCACAATTGCAGCGCAGTTGAACGTGTCGCCGGGCATGATCCGCCAACGTGTGCAACGTCTCGTCGACGGCGGCGTGCTGCAGTTCGTGGCGGTGACGCACCCGCTGCGCACCGGCTACCACACCATGGCGCTCATCGGCGTCAAGGCCGACGGCACCCGCCTGAGCGAGATCGCCCGGCAGATCGCCGCGTATGAAGAGGTGATCTACCTGACCATCACGACGGGCGCCTACAACTTTTTGGTGGAAGTCACCTGCATCGACAACGCCGACTTGCTGCGTTTCCTCACCGAGAAACTCTACAGCGTGGAAGGCGTGCGCGAGGCGGAGACCTTTATTTATCTGGACATCGTCAAAGAGATCTATGCCTGGAACCCGCCGCCAGGCGACGGGTGACAGCGGATGGGTGAGGGGTGATAGGGGCGGATGCAGCTTCACCCGGCGCCCAGAGTCTCAGCGACTACAGAAGGAGCCGTTATGGACGAAGACCCTGCGGACAGTTGCCGTGGCCGGTCAAGGGGGGTGACATTCGTTGCCTGAGGGCGCGACGCACAACACGCCAATGCCAGCAGCATCTGCCAGGCGCACGCCGCCTGTGCGGCGGCTGGAATGTCCCTGGAATGTTCACCAGACCCTTTGTTCGAGCCTTGGAGACTCACTATGCAAATGCAGCAGACCCGCACGCGCCAGCTTTTTGCGCGCGCCAAACAGTACATTCCCTACGGCGTCAACTCGAATTTCCGCTATTGGGGCGACGACCACACGCCGATCATGCAGCGTGGCCGGGGCGCCTATGTGTGGGACGCCGACAACAACCGCTTCATCGACTACCGCCTGGGCTTCGGCCCGATCATCCTGGGCCACGCCTTCCCTGAAGTGAACCGCCGCGTCGCCGCCGCCATCGAGGATGGCGTCCTCTTTGCCGCGACCACGCCCGTCGAGATCGAATTGGCCGAACGCTTCACGCGCATGACGGGCATGGACAAGGTGCGCCTCTCCAACACGGGCACCGAGGCGAACATGCACGCGCTGCGCATCGCCCGCGCCTACACCGGCCGCGAAAAGTTCATCAAATTTGAGGGCAACTATCACGGCAACTTCGACTATGTCATGTTCAGCGGGCCGACGGCCAACGCCGAACTGCTGGGGCCGCGGCATAAGCCCCATCGCCTGCGCGCCACCGAAGGCATGCCCGCGTCGATCCGCAACTTCTTGATCTCGCTGCCGTACAGCGATATCGAGTTGTTGGAAGCGGCCTTCCGCGAGCATGGCGAAGAATTGGCCGCGGTGGTCGTGGAGCCGATCATGGGCAACGTAGCCTGTATCGTGCCGGATCGCGCCTGGCTGCAGCGGGTGCGCGAACTCTGCACACAATACGGTGTGGTGCTGATCTTCGACGAGGTCAAGACCGGTTTCCGGCTGGCGCGGGGTGGCGCGCAGGAGTATTTTGGCGTGCGCGCCGACCTGGCCGCCTATGCCAAGGCAATGGGCAACGGTTTCCCTGTCTCGGCGGTGGCGGGCCGTGATGCGATCATGGCGGTGGTGGAACCAGGCCGCGTTGCGCACGGCGGCACCTACTGCGGCAACGTGGTGGCGGCCACCGCGGCGGCGGCCACGCTGGAGATCATCGAAACACAGCCGGTGCTGGAGCAGATCTT
>JAPKMV010000458.1 GCA_026645635.1 Caldilineaceae bacterium | reverse complement strand
GAGAGGGTGACATCACCCCATCACCCGCTCACCCCCTCACCCGCTCACCCCCTCACCCTCTCACCACACACGGAGTCACTATGCCAACACTCCACACCTACACCGACGCGGCCGCCTATCTGGCGGTGACGGCGCCGCTCTTTCGCACCGACGAGGTGCGCCACGGGCTGATCTATGGCATCGCCGAGCGGCTGCGGCACAATCCCGGGCTTTTCCAGGCCGCGCCCTATCTCGCCACCGTGGACGACGATGGGCGCTTGGCGGCCGCGGCGCTGATGACGCCGCCCCACAACCTGCTGGTTGTCGCCGCCGACGATGAACCAACGGCGGCGTTCACGCAGATCGCGCAGAATCTGATCGCAGGCGGCTGGGAAGTGCCGGGCGTCAACGGCGTATCGGCCTGGTCCCATGCCTTCGCCGCCATCTGGCAGCAGATGACGGGCGCCACCGCCGCGCCGCGCATGGAGCTGCGGGTCTTCGAGCTGCGCCAGGTCTACCCGCCGGCAGGCGTGCCCGGCCACATGCGCCCCGCGTCGGACGCCGATCTGGAGTTGGTGCTGAAGTGGTACACCGATTTTCAACTCGACGCCCACGTGAATGACCCGCCGCCGCGCGCCGAAATCATTGTGCAGCGTATCCAGGAGCAGACCATCTTTCTGTGGGACAATGGCGGGCCGGTGTCGCTGGCGGCCACAGGCCGGCGCACGCAGCAGGGCGTGTCGATTGGGCCGGTTTTCACGCCGCAGGCGCAGCGCGGGCGGGGCTATGCCAGCGCCTGCGTCGCCGCGCTCAGCCAGCGTCTGCTGGACGAGGGCTGGGCGTTCTGCACGCTCTTCACCGACCTGGCCAACCCGACCTCCAACAAGATTTACCAGCAGGTCGGCTATCGGCCCGTCTGTGACTTCAGCGAGATTCGTTTCGCCGTGTAAGCAGGAGCCTGCATCACACCTCAAGCAGCACCGCGCCCGGTTGGCCGCGGCGGCTGCCGATGACCTGGAAGTCGATGGGCTGCGCCAATCCCGGCACCTGCCAGGCGCCGCTCCGGTGCAGATGGCCGCTGACGACGTGGGTCACTTTGGCCGTGCGGCTGACGAGATCGCCCAGTGTGAAATTGCCCAGAAACGCCCGCTGGATGCTGTACCGTTCGCTCTCCAGGTAGTCGGGCAGGGCAGCGGAGAAGATCGGCATGTGCGTCACCACGACGATCTGCGTGACCGCGGCGTCCTGCTCCAGCGCAGCCAGGCGGCGGGCAAAGCCGCGCTGAAGGTAGCGCGCCATGGCCAGGTCGCTCCACGGCCAGTCGATGTAGTCGGCGTCGTGGTTGAAGAGGGGCTTGATGCGGCGATAGTCGGCGGTGGCAAAGGGCAGATGCGGCGCCCGCGCCGAGTAGTCATACCACCCCAGCGTGCCGCAGACGCCGACGCTGCCCAGGCGGAGCGTCGTTCCTTCCAGCCAGAGGAAGCCGGCCTCCTGCGCCTGCTTGGGCAGGGCGTGTTCCCAGAGCGTGCGGCTGTCGTGCTCGCCGCGGTAGAGATCATGGTTGCCGGCGAGGAGCAGGCGCGGGCAGCGAAGGCCGGCAAATAGATCCAGCCCGCGGCGGAAGAGGCGCAGCGGATGGCCGACATCGCCGGCCAGAATGAAGCAGTCGGGCGCCTGGCTGCGCACCCACGCCGCAAACGCGACATAGGCGTGGCGCGCCGCGGGCTGATAGTGCAAGTCCCCGGAAATAAGTATGCGCATGGCCGCAAGTGTACGGCCATGCGCATTTTCGGCAAAACAATTTGGCGGCTGTCAGTGGCTGCAGCAGTTTGTCGCTTACCCGCGCTGCGGGCGAAGTCTTACACCCAGCGCGCTACCACATGCGCAACACCTGGCCCGGGAAGATCAGGCTGGGATGGCTGAGGCCGTTGAGATACACCAGCCGCTGCACCGTCGTGCCGCAGCGCGCCGCAATGCGGCTCAGATTGTCGCCCTTTTGCACCACGTAGAACTGGCCGCAGGAAGGCCGAGGCGGGTCGGGCGGATAATAGCCGCTGGGAATACACAGGCGTTGGCCGGCGTAGATGCGGCTGGGGTTGCTGATGCCGTTGGCCGCCGCCAGTGCCTGGGTGCTCACGCCAAACCAACGGGCAATCCCGGAGAGCGTATCACCGCGCTGCACGTAGTAGAACTGCGAGCAGTTATGATGGCCGCCGCCCCCGCCACCGCCGCCGCCGGTCGGGATGAAGAGCACCTGACCGACAAAGATGGTGGTGGTGCGCAGTCCATTGGCCTGCATGATGGCCTGCACCGACGTGCCGTACCAGCGCGCCAGCCCCGAGAGCGTGTCACCCGGGCGCACCGTGTGGTAGACGCCGCTGGCCTGAGTTGCCGCGGGTGCGGCGGTCACCGGCGCCTCAGTGGCGACTGCCGGCGCTGCAGCGACGACGCCTGGCAGCAGCAGCGCCAGCAGCATGGCGCAAAGCACGGCCAGGATGGTCACGCGGCGCGTCTGCTGCACCAAGTTGCGAATCTTCATGGATGGCCCTCCTCTTCTGAACAAATTGACCGTTTGAAAAAAATTGGCTTGTACAAACTATGACGCAGAGAAATCGGCGGGGTAACGCCCAGATCTCACCCAAATGTACTGCAATCTTTGCAAGACTTCTTTCAAACTGCGCCGCGTATTGCCTGTTAATATGGTAACATGGCAAATTTGTGCTGTCTACCGATCATTTTGCGAAACAGATCGCGCGGGCTGTCGGTTGCTTATTTCTCTCTGTCCCCCTATACTAGCCAATGATGAAAATCTGTCGCTTGCACGCCTGACGCACTGCAACACTGACGGCCGCGCCACCTATGCCTGATTTTTTCACCGGATTTTTGATCGTTCTGCTGCTGATCCTCCTCAACGGCATGTTGGCGATGGCGGAGATGGCCGTTGTCTCCTCACGCCGGGCGCGGCTGCAGCAGATGGCGGAAGCCGGCAACGAAGGCGCCGCCACCACGCTCACCCTGTTGGCTGACCCAAACAACTTTCTCTCTACGATTCAGATCGGCATCACGCTGATCGGCATCCTCACCGGCGCCTTTAGCGGCGCTACCCTGTCTGACCCGGTTGCCACGTTGCTAACCCAGCTCTCTGTGCCCGCCAACATCGCGCAGCCGTTGGCGGTCTTTATCGTCGTGGTCATCGTCACCTATCTCTCGCTGGTGATCGGCGAACTCGTCCCGAAGCGGCTGGCGCTGAACGACCCCGAGCGCATCAGCAGCATGGTTGCGCGGCCCATGTCCGCCCTGGCACGGATCACGGCGCCTCTGGTCTGGCTGCTCGCCCGCTCCAGCGAATGGACGCTGCGGCTGATGGGCGTCAAACTGCTCGACGAGCCGATGGTCACCGAAGAAGAAGTGCGGGTGCTGATCGAGCAGGGCACGCAGAGCGGCGTCTTCGAGCCAATCGAAGAAGAGATCATGGAGCAGGTCTTCCGCCTGAGCGATCGCACAGTCAGCGTGATTATGACCCCGCGGCGGGACATTGTCTGGTTCGACGTAGCGGACACGCTCGCCGAAATTCGCGAGACGGTGCTGGTGCATGGCCATTCGCGCTACCCGGTGGCCC
The DNA here is from genome assembly GCA_026645635.1 of Caldilineaceae bacterium. Classification (GTDB taxonomy): domain Bacteria; phylum Chloroflexota; class Anaerolineae; order Caldilineales; family Caldilineaceae; genus Fredericiella. The sequence goes on along the minus strand of JAPKMV010000458.1, from coordinate 483 downwards.
GCAACGACCTGGACGATGTGATCGGGGTGGTGATGGTGAAGGATCTGCTCGCCAGCCACATCGGCGACCAGCCGCTCGACCTGGGCGCACTGGCGCAGCCCCCCCTTTACGTGCCGGAGAGCATGCAGGCGCTGGATGTGATCGAGCGGCTGCGCGAGTCCCGCTCGCACATGGCCCTCGTCATCGACGAATACGGCGGGCTGGAAGGGCTGGTCACCTTTACCGACATCATGCGCGCCATTCTGGGCGACCTGCCGGACAACAAAGGGCAGCGCGAAGAACCGGTGGTGCAGCGCGAGGACGGCTCCTGGCTGGTCGACGGCATGTACCCGGTCGACGAATTTCAGGACTATTTTGAGATCAAAGAGATGCCCTACGAGGACGAGGCCAATTACCAGACCGTCGGCGGCATGGTCATGGCCTTCCTCGGTCAGGTGCCGCGGGTGAGCGATCGCGTCAGGATCGTCGACTACGATGTCGAAG
>JAPKMV010000457.1 GCA_026645635.1 Caldilineaceae bacterium | reverse complement strand
TCGATCCCCTCTTCTATGCCTTCCTGCCGGCCGCGCTCATATTCGGCTTGTTTTTCACGCGTGAACGTTCTCAGCATGACGGCTACCTCCTCTTTACTGTGCAGCGTTGTCGTCAACGCCGCCTGATCCGCTGGGTCAATTTTACCATGCCTGATCATCTGGCGAAACCAGTTGACCAGGATCGAGACTGCTTGCTTGTCCTCCTCCCGCTCGAAGAGATCGACGAGCGCGGCGACGGTGGTGTCGATGGCAACATCTTGCTCAGCCAGAAAGAGCGTTGCGACGATGTTACCGATCGCCAGTAGGCGTTCAGCGCTGAACTCGTTCACCGCCAGTTTGTAGTAACGGAAAGCGGGCAGACACGCCCCCAGAAGATCAGCGGCACCGACGAGGTCGGCTATATCGGCGGCGGCTGTCCAGCGCCGGTCGCCGCTGTACAACACCAGCGGGAAGATGGGGGGCAGCCGGCGCACTCGCCGATCGGCGCGCACATAGTCCAGGTAGAAGCTGGTGAGATAGTTGAGCACGCGCACGGCCATGAACCGATCTACCGTGGACTGGAACTCGATGAGCACGTAGATGTAGAGTTCCTGCCCGCGCAGGCCGACGCGGTAGATCAGGTCGCTTTCGCGCTGCCGGTATTCTTCGGAAACGAAGGACTTGTCCACCGGCTCGCAGCGGTTGAAGTCGACTTCCTTGACCCAGGGCGCGTCAACGAAGGTCTCGATCAACTGGCGAAAGATCGTGCGATTGGAGAAGAGCAGCTTGTAGCCGCTGTCGTGCACATTCGGGGGCATTGGCTTCCTCACCTGGCTACGTCGGTTGGTTACGTGCTGATGAGTGTAGCAGCGAAATCACGATCTGACAAGTCGGTTTTTGGGTCACGAATTACACGAATTTGGACGAAGTGACCACGAGAATTCGTCCAAATTCGTGTAATTCGTGACAAAGGTGGTCGCTACGCCATCAACCGTGTCACGCTGAGCGCCGGCGCCACGCCCGGCGCGGTGAGCGCGTCGGGCGCACCCATCACCACGACGCGGGCGTTATCGCGCAGGGCAGCCAGCACATCGGCGAAGGCGCGGAAATGGGCCGGCGTCGCGCCGAGAATCTCGTCGCGCGTCTGCTGACGCATCTCCTCGGTCTCGCCGGTGAGATAGCGCACCAGCGAGGAGTAGCCCTTGGCGTCGGGCAACTGGTAGCGATCCAGGTCGGAGATGGCGCCGATGATATTCTTGGTCAGCTCGCCATCGTCGAGGGTGGCCGCACGCAGGAAGTCGGCGGCGCCGTCGTAGACCGCCAGCGTGTTGGCCAGATTTGGGTCGCGGTAGGAGACGAAGGAGAAGACGCCGGCCTGTTTGTCGAAGGAACAGAACGCCCCGTAGGCGCCACCGGTGACGCGCACCCGCTCCCACAGGTAGCCCATGCGCAGGAAGTTGGTGATCACCCGCACCGAACCGTGGAACTGGTAGCCCAGGCCGTAGAGGTCGCCGCCCTTGCCCACGTAGTTGACCTGCGCCGGAATGGCCAGCCCTTCGTGCGCGGGCAGCGCGGACATCTGCCACGGCGTGGCGTCGCCTGCGGTTTGCGGCAGGCTGGCGATCAGCCCCGCCAACTGCGGCTGGAAGCGGGCAAAGTTGGCGCCGTCGAGCGTCACGTCGGCGATGAGGCGGTCGCGGCTGACGAGCAGCCGCTTGACCGCCTCCAGCCGGGCCAGCACCGCCGGCCAGTCCCGGTCGATCTCCTCAGCCAGACGGCGCACGAAGAAGAGATGGTCGATGCCGTCGAGCTGTTCCTCGGCCCAGCGCGCGGTGGTGAACGCAGCGCGCAGCCGGCCGGCCACGTAGCTGTGTCCCGCGGGCACCAGGCTCGCCTCCAGCCGCGCCTTGCTCTTGAGCACGATCTGCTTGAAGCGCTGCGGGTTGTCCAGCTTGACGGTGGTGAGCATGTCGCGCACGATGGCCAGCAATTCTTCGGCCTGCGCCACGGTCGCCTTGCCGCTCACAAAGAACCAGGCCACGCCATCGGCGCTGTCGCCTGCGGGGGAGAGCAGCGTGCCGTAGCTAACGCCGCCGGTCTTGCGTCCGATGCGCTGGGAGAATTTGACGTAATCTTCGCGCTCGGTGCCCATCTCCAGCAGCGCCTTGCCGAAGAACTCGGCGTAGGGCAGCAGGTCGGTGGGCAGCGCGCGCAGGTCGAAGCCCAGGCGCAGATAGACGATGCCGTTGGTGAAGAGGTCGTGGTAGAGCAACTGGCCCCCGTCGGCCAGGCTGAGCACTTCACGCGGGATCGGCTTGTTGGTGCGCTCCAGGTCGGCGAGGGTGAGGCGCGGCAAGCGGGCCAGGTCTGCGGGCGAATCGACGCGCGCCTGATATTCCTTGAGGAAGCGGGTGTTAGCGATCACTGCCTCGATCTCCTGGGGCGTCATGGCGGCTTTGCCCGCGGCCAGTTGCGCCGTTTCTGCGGCAGCGCGCTCGGCGGTGAGCGTGGTGCTCGGCGCCAGGGTCACGCTGACGCGGTGCGAGTTGTCGAGCAGCCAGGTGCGGAGCAGCCCCTGTAGATACCCTGGTTCCTCCGCCAGCCGCCGCTTGACCTCGGCCAGCGGCGCTTCATAGGCAAGGGGCGCAATCGGGTCGCCGCCGTAGAGCCAGGGGCGCAGGCTGCGCATGTAGAGCGCCAGCCCACGGGGATAGGAGCCGGTGTTGTTCTCGCGCAGGTTGAATTCAATGCTGTTGAGCGCAGCTTCGACCATGTCTGGCTCGAAGCCGGTCGTGGCGACCTGCGCCAGCGTGGCGTCGATCAGCGCCTCGACCTTGCCGGCGTCTTCCAGGTCGATGCCCTTCATGCCCACGCTGCACGTCGGCTGGCGCAGCCCTGCGCCGAAACCGCCGCCGGTCACATCTTCGCCCAGGCCGGAATCGACCAGGGCCTTGCGCAGCGGCGATGCCTGCGTGCCCACCAGCGCGTAGGAGAGCACGCTCATCGCCATCAGGTCAGCGTTATCGGTCAGCTCGGGCAGCGCCCAGTTGACCTGCACCATCGCCTTCTTGGCGAGATCGGCGTCGGCGTCCACGCCGTAGAACTCGGTCACCTGGCGCGGCGTGGGGAAGGGCGGCTGAAGCGCCACCTGGCTGTCCACCGCCGCGGGCTGAAAATCGCGCAGCACCTGGTCGAGGATGCGCAGCCGCTGCGCCGGGTCGTCGTCACCGTAGAACCAGATGCGCGCATTGGCCGGGTGGTAGTAGGTGGTGTGAAAACGCTTGAACTGAGCGTAGGTGAGCTGCGGAATCACCTGCGGGTCGCCGCCCGAATCGACGGCGTAGGCGTTGTCGGGGAAGAGCGCCCGCTGGCTGGCGCGATACAGAACGGAATCAGGTGAGGAGTAGACGCCCTTCATCTCGTTGAAGACAACGCCGCGGTAGGTCAGCGGGTCTTCAGTGCGCTCCAGTTCGTAATGCCAGCCTTCCTGGTCCAGGTGATGCGGCGTGAGCAGCGGATGAAAGACCGCGTCCAGATAGACATCGACCAGGTTGTAGAAGTCCTGCAGGTTGGTGCTCGCCACGGGGTAGGACGTCCGATCCGGCGAGGTGAACGCGTTGAGAAAGGTGTTGAGCGACCCCTTGACCAGTTCGACAAACGGCTCCTTGAGCGGGTATTTCTGCGAGCCACCCAGCACCGAATGCTCCAGGATGTGGGCGATGCCGGTGGAATCGGCCGGCGGCGTGGCAAAGGTGACGCCGAAGACCTTGTTCTCGTCGTCGTTCTCCAGCGAGAGCAGCTCGGCACCGGTCTGCACGTGGCGCCAGAGCCGCGCCCGGGTGTTCAATTCGACAATCTGCTGCTCACGGAGCAGTTCAAAGCCATGTTCGATACTCATTGTAACCTCCGAACAGTAGACCGCGGATTTGGCGGATGCGGCGGATGTACGCGGATTTTCTTTTGCAGTTATCCGCGAAAATCCGCCTAATCCGTCAAATCCGCGGTCTATCTCTCACTGTTTGTCTGACAACTGCGCTGCCTGCTTACAATAGACCGCGGATTTGGCGGATGCGGCGGATGTACGCGGATTTTCTTTTGCAGTTATC
>JAPKMV010000456.1 GCA_026645635.1 Caldilineaceae bacterium | reverse complement strand
CGCGGTCACGCCGGAGGGCACGACGACGACGCGGCCAAAGCCCTGCGCGTTCAGCGTCGTGGGCTGGGTGCGCGGGTCGGGCGTATCCCAGTTGCTGGGGGTGAAACCACCCACCAGCGAAAGCGACTTGTTCACATGCACGGTCTGCGCCTGCCCGTTGCGCATCTGCACGCCGGTGCAAGTTCCCGCCACCTTGATGACGGCGCCCGCGGCGGCGTTGTCCACCGCGTCTTGCAGCGCAAATGGGTTGAGCGGCGTGCTGGTGTAGACCGCGCCATTGGGCAACTGCGCCGCGCACGCCCCCACCACACCCGAGGCCAGCGTGGCGACTTCACCGCCGGCCAGCGCGCGGGGATGGAGCCGAACATCGTCCAGCACGCCGCGGAAAAATTCGCCGTAGCCAAGCAGCCGTCCAATCATCAGGTTGCCGGAACGCCCCTGATAGTCGGCTGCGGCGATGTCCTGCGCCACGGCCACGCCGTCGCGGAAGATCGTGCGCTGGTTGGTCTCATGGTTGTAGGTGCAGGCCCAGTGGTGCCAGTCGGTGTCCGTGTAGGCTGGCGAATCCAGATCGTTGAACCAGAACCCACAGGTGAAGACATTCGTGCTGCGGAAGCCGATATGCAGACCCTCGTTCTGCGCGCCAGTGCCGCGACCGACGATCCAGTCGCTGCGGTTGATGGCGTCGCGCTTGGCCCAGAAAGCCACCGTGAACGAGCGCAGGTTGCCATTGGGGAAGGCCACCTCGACAAAGTCGTCGATGCCGTCGAAGCGCAGCGCGTTGGCGTTGGTGAACTGGATGCCTGGCGGCGTGGCGTTCGTCAACAGCGGGCCGTTGCGCAGCGCGCCAAAACGGTTGAAGGCCGCCAGATCCGGCGTGGCGCCGCTGCTGCTTGTGTCCAGCGGCCAGTAACCGATAGGCAGCGACCGCTCGCGCGCCGCGCCAAAGAGGCGCAATTGGCTGAGCCGGTGCTCGCCCGCATCACCGCCATAGGCGTCGCAGATCTGCACCTGCCAGACGCCTTGGGCATTCTGCCCGTTGAAGGCGCTGAGGGCGGCGGCCGGCCGCACCAGGCGGCGGGTGGTCAGGTCGGGGTTGTCATTGGCGCCATTGTTGACCAGGTTGACGGCGTCGTCGGCCACGCGGATATTGAAGTTGTCGAAGGAATCGCCAAGACTCTGCACGGCCAGCACCTGTGTGCCCGCCGGCGAGATCAGCGTGACGCGCACATCGCCGCGGTAGGTGTGGGTCGCCACGAAGTCGAACTCCACTTTGCTGATGGTGAAATCGTCGTGGAAGGTGAGACGATAGACCAACGGCACCGAACAGGGAAAGGACGACTCGTTGAACGCAGTGCGCGTGCTGTCGAACTCGTCGATCAACGTGGTTTGCGCCTGCGCCACGCCGCCAGCGGCGATCAACAGCAGCGCACAAAACGTGGTGACGGCCAGCAGGCGAGCGTAGATTGGTGGCGTGTGCTTCATGGTCTTGTTTCCCATCTGGCGAACAGTCCAGCGTGCCAGCAGCATGCCGGCCTTGCGGAAGCGGATCGTGGGCGAGATGAACCTGGCAGACATGGCGGCTCCTTTAGTCATAGTCCTGCGGTTGCAGGTCTTCCGCCAGCAGCACATGCTGGAGCACGAAGTAGCCGCGCGCCGTGATCGCATTCTTGTGAATGCCCTGCACGACTTCCTTGTAGAGACCGCCCCACGTCATGCCGCCCCAGTCGAGTTCCACAGCCAGGTCGGCAGCTTCGGCGCCGGTGACGCCCGGCGGTTCATCGGTGAAGGTCAGCCCGATCCGCCGCTGCACATCGTAGGACTCCCACAGATGCGGCGGCACACTGTTGAGGTCGATGGCGTTGAAGCGTGCATCCAGGTTGTCGTGGTCTGGGTGATACTTGTGCCGATAAGGGTTGAGCGGGTCGTTGGCCGCGATCGCCAGCGCAAAGTTGAGCAGCCGCCCCGGGTCGGTGAGGCGGCCATTGGCGTTCACCGCGTCGCTAAGGCTGAAGGCGGCGCTGGTGATGCGCAGATCCGCGCCGGCCTGGTAGTAGGGCAGCAACTCGGCGCGACCGTCAGCGTCCACACGCAGCAGAATCCGGTAGCGGAATTCGCTGCCGCTGCCGTCGGCCAACCGTGTGGGCGCACCGACGACCACTTCGCCGCAGGCCACTTCCTGCCCACCCTGCTGCACCCGGATGGCGTAGTCGCTGGCGCCGCTCAGGAGCAGATCGCCCACGGGCAGGCCGGGGTTGATGGCGGTATTGGGCAGCGTCGCCGCCATCAAACCGTTCTTCGTCTGCCCCACCACCTGGCGCTGCTGCAGCAGGTCGCCACAGCCGCCGGGGCCGACGGTCCAGAGCGTGACATCGTGCACGGGCGTCAGACCAAGGTTGAGCAGCGGTTCGACGCGCACCCCGGTGGCGTCTTCATAGGGCAGGGTGTGGGGCGCAGGCAACACCTGGGTCAGATAGGCGGGCGGCGCCACTGCGGTGATGCCGTCGGCGCTGACCGTGACCTGGGTGGGCACGGCATTGGCGCCCGGTGCAGCGCTCTCCGGCGGCAGCACATCGAACGCGCTGCTGTAGCCGGCCGGCGCTGCAAAGGCCACCGTGTGGTCGCCTGCGGCAACGCCCTCAAAGAGATAGAGGCCATCGGCTGCGGTCTGCTGTGTGGCGACGCCGCCGAGCGTCACGGTGACGCCGCCGACGCCCGGCTCATCGTTGTCGCGCTGGCCGTTCTGGTTGACATCGACAAAGACATAGCCCGCGACATAGGGCACGGTCGCCGAAACGGGTGTGGGCGGCGTCGCCTGTGTAACGTCGGGCAAGGCCAGCGTGATGGTCACGGCGGTCGCGACGCTGTTGCCGGCGACGATCTCTTGCAGTTCGGCCGCGCCGCGCACGTCCGACAGGTTGCGCTGGCGCAGCGCCACGGTGAGCGCGCCGCCGTCCACGTTGGTGGCGCCCAGCCGGCTCTCGCTCACATCATTGACCACCACTTCGCCAAGCCACAGCCCCGCCAGGGAGAGGCTCTGGGCCGTGACCGGCGCCAGCCAGCGCACGCCCAACGCCGGCGCGGAGATCGCCAACAGCGCTTCGCCGTCGGTCAACTGCTCGGTGGACAGGATGGCGACGCCTACGCGCACTGCGTCCCCTGCCGCCAACTGGATCTGCGCCGATTCCGTGCGCAGCGCACGCGTCACCGGCTCCGTCAGGCGCAGCGCAACGGCAGATGCGGCGCCGTCCATCAGCGCCACGGTGAGCGAGACCGGCTGGGTGGTCAGGTTCTCGACGCGGAAACTGGCGCTGCGTTCGCCCAGGCCGGAAGCAAAAACCAGGCCGTCGCTGAGCAGATCCACGACATTGACCGGCGCGGTGAAATCTTCCACTGCCGAGGGCGCCTGGCTGTCATAGTAGACCAGATAGGCTTCGCCGTAGCGAAGTGTATCGGTGGCGGTCAACGCCTCCCACTCGCCGCCCTTGCTCAGCCGGTGGACTTCGGTGAGGGGCGACGCGCCAAAGAAGCTCTGGACGGTGGGGGTTGCGCCTGGCATCAGCGGAAAACCGGCCAGGTTGTAGGAATCCTTCTCGTAGCGGTGGCCGGGTACAACCGGGCGTCCCGCCACCACCAGCGTCGCATCGCCGACAAAGTCGTCGCGCAGTTTGACCAGGTAGCCGGCATTGGCGCGCAGCGTCAGCAAGTCGGTGAGAAAGTCTTGCGGTACGCCATCAGGCCCGATGCTGCCCGGCGAAAAATAGCGTTTCCAGCCCGGCTCATCCCACAGCCCCTCGGCCGGGTCGATGATGAAGTCCATGCGCGAAACCGGGACGCTCCAACTCCAGACGCTTTCCAAACAGTCGGTGCAACTGAGGGTGGCGAAGACCGCTTCGAGCGTGCTGAGGGAGGGGGCAGGCGGCAGCGAGCCGGCGCCGTCCGGGTCGACCAGCGGCGAGGTGTTGAACGGATCCACCTCCAGGTAGATCGTGTTCCACCCGGCCTGCAGCACGAACGTCTGTGTAACGACCGCGCCGCTGCTGACCACGGTCGCGCTGGCAGCCGGCGCAGGCAGCGGAACGGCCAGAACCTGCCGCGCCGGCGCAGCCTTCACC
>JAPKMV010000455.1 GCA_026645635.1 Caldilineaceae bacterium | reverse complement strand
TGCCGCGTCCGCTCTGCTTGCCCCACACAATAAAGTTGCCGTCCGGGGAGACGGTGGCCAGGTAGGCGCTCTTTTCACCCACGATCTCGGTGACTGGGCGAGCAGTGTCCACCGTCACCGGGCTGTCGTCCTGCGCCGGCGCGGCAAAGCCGGTCAGCAGCAAACTCATCAGGGCCAGGGTCAACAGCAAGGTTGCAAGTTGGCTTCGCATCATGTTCTCCTTTTATCAGCGCAATGATCGTTCATGTGCTGCGCACCGTTCATTGCCAGTAGACTTTATCGGCAATCGCTTTTTGGCACGCAAAGACGCAAAGCGTTCTTCTCCTGGCGTCTTTGCGCCTTCGCGTGAGATTTCTTATCGCCGATAAAGACAAGTGTACAAAGGAAAAATCTGCGCGAGTATGCCAGAAATGACGGAAGAACGGGTGATTTGTGGGGGAAGGCGCCGCAGTGGCGTTATCACTCGCCGCGCGCGTTGTACTCTTTGCCGACGTCGAGAAACTGTTTGTGAAGCCACCCATTTCAACGCCAAGGCGCAGAGATGCAGAGAAACGCAGAGAACACGCCGGTAGAGCTTCTCTGTTTTTCCTCTGCGGGCCTCTGCGACTCTGCGACTCTGCGTCAAAGGAATCTTTGGGTCCGTTTACGTTGGCGGCAGCAGACCGAGGCTGCGCGCCTGCATCACTGCCTGGCGCCGCCCGTTGACCTGAAGCTTGCCGTAGAGGTTGCTGGTGTGCTGCTTGACCGTGTCGCTGGTGATGCCCATCGCGTGCGCGATCTCTTTGTTGGTCAGGCGCTCCGCCAGCAAGGTCAAGACCTTCAGCTCGCGCGGCGTCAACACCTCGACCAGGCTGGCGTTGACCGTCGCGTTGACGGCGATAGCCGCCCCATCGATCGGGGCGACAGGCGTGACCGGCCCGGCTGGCGCGTCAGGGTGTGACGGCTGCTGTTCTGCGCGCAGCGCCGCCGCGGCCTGGGCAGCCAGCACCGGTGCGACCGCACCCTGTGCGGCCAGGTCAAGGAGCGGCAGCAGGTGCACGCCGCAGTCGACGAAGACCCGCACGAAGCCGCCCGGCTGCGCCAGGCTGAGCGCCTGCTCCAGATAGGTGAGGCCGCGGGACAAGGCGCCGCTGCGCTGCGCGGCCAGCGCCAGCAGGGCCAGCGTCTCGATCAGAAAACGGATGTTGTGGATGCGCGCCAGGAATGCCCGCATCTCTTCCAGCAGTTCGGTCGCCTCCTGCAGCGCGCGGGGCGAACCCTGTGCGATCAAGATCTTGGGGCGGGTCAACTGCTGAACATAGGCATCGACGATCGGCGCTTTGGGCAGAGAGTCGTCGTGGAGGGCGGCCCACCGCGCCGCACCGGCGAAATTTCCCTGGCGCAGCAGCAGTTCCGCCTGGATGCCGTCGAACATGGCCGCCCGCGCCAGGTCGATGGTCTGCAGCAGGCGCAAGGCCGCTGCGCTCACCGCCAGCGCCTCGGCGTTGCGCCCCTGCGCCTGATAAACCTGGGCCAGGGTGTAGCTGGCGTTGACATAAGTAGAGCCGGTGAGGATGTAGCTCTGGCTCATCAGCTGCTCCAGCGCAGCGGCTGCCCGGGGCAGGTCGTTCCACTGGTAATAGACCAGGCCGCTGCAGTAGGCGATCCAGCCGCCGGTCTCCGCCAGCCCCAGTTCCGCGGCCAGCGGCTGGGCGCGGCGCACAGTGTTCAGCATGGCGGGCAGGTCGCCGGCGATCCACTGGACCAACAGCAGTTGCGACAGCACCCGCACATGAAAGGCTGAGGGGTAAGGCTGCGCCGCCTGGAGGCTCTCCTCCAGTACGGCGTAGGCTTCCTCCCGCTTCCCCAGCATCTGCAGCGCGCCCGCCAGAAAGAGCAGCAGGTAGCTGCCCGCCAGTTGCCGACTCGCAGGCAGCGCCGCCAATGCAGCGCGCGCCAGGGCGATGCACTTCTCCGGCTCCTGGGCGAAATAGAGCTGTTCGCAGCGGATGATGGCGGCTTCGGCGTACAACTGCGCATCCGCTGCGCTGTCCGGCAGCTCGTCAAGGCGCGCCAGAATCCGGTCGTGGCCGGATGTCCGCCCCTGACTCACGATCAGCCATGCCTCGGTCAACAGCAGCACCGGCGACTGGTCGATGACGGCGCGGTCGAAGAGCGCCAGCCAGCGGCGCAGGGTGCGCCACTGCTCGGTGTTCATCAGCCGGTGGCGGTGCTCCGCGACCAGCGCCACCGCGCCGGCCGTGTCGCTGGCGGCCAGCGTGTGGCGCAGCGCCTCATCGACCAGCCCGGCGCCGGCATACCAGGCCGCCGCCCGGCTGTGCAGTTCGGCGATCTCTGCCCGCGGCAGTTGCTGCTCCAGTTGGTGGTTGAGCAACTGCTGGTAGAGATGATGATAGCGGAACCAATGCGCCCGACCGTCCATGGCAAAGAGAAAGGTGTTGTGGCTCTCGAGCCAGCGCAACTGCTCCTGCGCGACGTCCTCGTCGATCCCCAGCACCACTGCGCACAGCGGCGCACAGAGCCAGTTCAAGATCGCCGTGTGCAACAGAAAGGTCTGTCGCGCGGGCGTCTGCTGGCTCAACACCTCCGTCAGCAGGTAGTCCATGATGTGGCGGTTGCCCGCCTGGAAATAGGGATGGGCGGCGGGGTTCCCCTGGCCGCGCAGATACATCGCAGCCATGTGCAGCCCCGCGATCCAGCCTTCGGTCTGCTCTTGCAGCACGGCTGCCAGATCTTCGGCGCCGGCGCCGTCCAGCCGCTGGCGGATGTACGCGGCGGTCTCCTCGGCGGTGAAGCGCAGGTTGCTGCTGCGCACTTCGGTGAGCACGCTGCGGGCGCGCAGGCTGGCCAGGGGCAGCGGCGGGTCCTGGCGTGCGGCCAGCACCAGGTGCAGCTTCGGGTGGGGATGCTGAAGCAGCTCGCCGACAACCGCATGAACCTTCGCCGCCGTGATGACCTGGTAGTCATCCAGCACCAGCACCAGCGGCTGAGTCAGGGCGTCCAGTTCGCTGAGAAATTGTCGCGCCAGCAGCACGGGCGGTGCAGCCTCCTGCACGAGCAGCGCCAGGGTCGCCGCTCCCGCCTGTGGGGCGACGGTGCGCAGCGCAGCGACGAGATAGTTCATGAACATGGCGGGGTCGTCGTCGCTCTTGTCGAGCGTCAACCAGGCATGGGGGAACGCGCACTCTTCCAGCCAACTGCTGATCAGCGTGGTCTTGCCATAACCGGCCGGTGCAATCACCAGCGTCAGCGGGCGCTGGCGGGTGAGCAGTGCGGTCAGGCGCGGGCGCGCGATGGTGATGGGGGTCAGCCGCGGACGATGCAGTTTGGTGCGGATCAGTGTTGTGGCGCCGAGTTCGGGTGCCATCCCCCTCTGCCTTCCTTTCTCTCTGGTGCGCATTGCCGCAGGTTGCCCTGGGCAATTCATCCATTTCCCCTCTGGATGGCCTGCGCGTGCTCGTGGGCGCGCCGTGCGGCGGCGCGGCGGTTGGTGACGCGCAGCTTGCGAAAGATGTTGGCGGTGTGCCGTTTGACCGTGTCGGGCGAAATCTGGAGTGTGTCGGCGATCTCCCGGTTGGTGTAGCGCTCGCCCAGCAGTCGCAGCACATCCTGCTCGCGGAAGGTGAGGATGACGGCCAGGTCGCCTTCCTCCTGGGCGTCATCCACCGGCTCCACGGCGGGTTCGGCGGGCAGGCTGGCCTGAAGCGCAGCGATCAGGAGCGGAGCCACGCCGCGCGCCTCCAACTTCGCCAGCAAACCGGCCAGCGGCGCGCCCAGGTCGAGAAAGATGCGCAAGAATGCGCCTTGATGCGCAATGGTGATCGCCGCTTCCAGGGCTGCCAGCGTCTGCGCTTCATCGCCCTGCAACTGCCAGTACTGGGTCTTGAGCACGCATACCTCGATCCGCGCCCGCGTGTGGTGGATCTGGCCCCAATGCCGTTCCAGCCGTTCCAGCAGCGCGTAGGCGGCCTGGCGGCTGGCGGCGGTGTTGCGCTGCAGATACAGCCGCACCAGCGTCATGTGCGGTGCGTAGAAGAAGGGGGTCTGCGGAAAGTGCTCGTGGCTCAGTTCCAGCGCCAGGAACTGGGCATCCTTGGGCCGGCCCTGGCGCAGCGCC
>JAPKMV010000454.1 GCA_026645635.1 Caldilineaceae bacterium | reverse complement strand
TGATCGTCACCGAAGCGAGCCTGAGTTTCCTGGGGCTGGGCATCCAGCCGCCAACGCCGGCCTGGGGGAGCATGGTGGCCGACGGGCGCAACTATCTGCTCAACGCCTGGTGGATCTCCACCATGCCCGGCCTGGCCATCGTCGGGCTGGTCTTGGCGATCAACCTCTTCGGCGAGGGGTTGCGGGATATTCTGGACCCGCGGTTGAAGATTGAGTGATTGTGAGATTGTGAGATTATGAGATTGGGAGATTTGGAGATGGCCAATCGCACAATCTCCCAATCCCATAATCGCTCAATCTCACACGAACAACGAACACAAATGACACCAACCAACTCTCCTATCCTAGAACTACGCAACGTCACCACCCTCTTCCCCACCCGCCGCGGCGCGGTGCGGGCGGTGGATGCGGCCAATTTGGCGCTTTACCCCGGCCAGATTCTGGGGCTGGTGGGTGAATCGGGCTGCGGCAAGAGCACGGTGCTGCTCTCGATCCTGGGGCTGATCGCCCGCCCTGGCCGCATCGACTCCGGCGAGATCTTGTTCGCCGGCCGCGACCTCAGCAAGCTGCCGGACAGCGAACTGCGCAAGATTCGCGGCAAAGAGATCGCCATGGTCTTTCAAGACCCGCAGAGTACGCTCAACCCGGTCTTTCCCGTGGGCGAGCAGATTCGCGAGTCGCTGCGCCTCCATAACATGATCGGCGGCGGGCGAAGCTGGCCGTTCGACCGCGCCCGCACCACACAAGAGAGAAAACGGGTTCTCGAGGTGATGGCCGAGGTGGGCATCCCCGCGCCCGAAGCGCGTTACCGCGCCTATCCACACCAATTCAGCGGCGGGATGCAGCAGCGTGCGCTGATCGCCATCGGGCTGGCCTGCAACCCCAAGGTGCTCCTGGCCGACGAGCCGACCACCGCACTCGATGTGACGATCCAGGCGCAGATCGTGGCGCTCATGCGGCGCATCAACCGCGAGCATGGCACCGCGATCATCCTGGTGACCCATGACCTGGGGCTGGCTGCGGAGTTTTGCGACCACATCGCGGTGATGTACGCGGGACGCATCGTGGAGATCGGGCGCACCGACGACGTGATCGAACGGCCTCAGCACCCGTACACCACAGGGTTGCTGCGCTGCATCCCCGACATCGGCGTGCGCCGGCCCATCGAGCCGATCACCGGCAACGTGCCCGACCTGGCCGAGCTGCCGGCGGGCTGCGCCTTTGCCCCACGCTGCCCCGTCGCCAGGCCGGTCTGCAGCCAGGGCTTCTTCCGGCTACTGCCCGTTTCGGGCGAACAGGCCGACGCCGCGGCGCAGCGCAGCGGCGAAGTGCACATGGCGCGCTGCCTGCGGCTGACCGGCTATCGGCTCCCCGCCAGCGAAGCGCCCACGAACGGAGCAGCGCCATGATGAGAAGCGCGACGACGCCAGCCCAGGGCGACGGCGCCACAGCCGCGCCATCGGCTGCGCCACCCGCCACGCCGTTGATCGAAGGGCAGGGCATCGTCAAGCACTTCCCGATCCGGCCCAGTTTGCTGGCGCGGTGGCTGGCCGGGCGGCGGGAGCAGACGGTGCGCGCCGTGGATGGCGTGGACATCACCATCTGGCCCGGCGAAACGCTCGGTCTGGTAGGCGAATCCGGCTGCGGCAAGACGACGCTGGGCCGCGTGCTGACGCTGCTCCACGAGCCGACCGCCGGACTGCTGCGCTTCAGCGGCCAGCCAGTGGTCAACCAGACCGTCACCCTCGACGGTGCGCGCGTGCCCTACTATCATCTGACGCAGATCGTCTTCCAGAACCCCTACTCGTCGCTCAACCCGCGCAAGACCGTGCGCGAAATCCTGGCGGTGCCGCTCCAGGCCCGTGGCGTGCGCGGCGCGGCAGCCATCGACGCGGAGGTGCAGGCGCTCCTGGGCCGTGTCGGGCTGAATCCGCGCCACGCTGACCGCTACCCGCACCAGTTCAGCGGCGGCCAGCGTCAGCGCATCGGCATCGCCCGCGCGCTGGCCATGCGCCCCCAATTCATCGTGGCCGACGAGCCGGTCTCCAGCCTGGATGTGTCGATCCAGGCGCAGGTGATCAACCTGATGGAGGAGTTGCAGGCCGAACTGTCACTCACCTACCTCTTCATCGCCCACGACCTGAGCGTGATCTACCACATCAGCGACCGGGTGGCGGTGATGTACCTGGGCAGCATCGTGGAGCAAGGCGCGACCGACGCGCTCTTTGCCCGGCCGCTCCACCCGTACACCCAGGCGCTGCTGGCCGCGGTGCCGGTGGTGGCAAAGCAGGCGCGGCGCGAGCGCATCATCCTGCCCGGCGGCGTGCCCAGCCCCATCGACCCGCCCCCGGGCTGTCCCTTTCACCCGCGCTGCTTTGCCAAGAAGGGGAGGATCTGCGAGGAGCAGAAGCCGCCCTTCTTCCGGGTGGATGAGCAGCAGGTGGCGTGCTGGCTGTATGAGGAATGATGCGTAGGTGCGGCGCGGCGTGCGGTTGCAAACCGCACCTACGGTAGAGTAGGGTCGTTGGCGGAGAGAAGTTGTGCTGATTTTGACGTTGAGCGGTGCGCCTGATGCGATCGGCCAGCAGCATGGCAGACAGATCCAGCACGTCCGGCCTGAGCTGGCCGCGGTGATCGCGGCGCGGCTGGCTGCGCTGCGCCGCCTGGGCGCCGACACCCCGGCGGCTGTGCGACCCGCGTGCGAGGCGCTGGAAGCCCTCGACCCCCCGCTGCTGACGATGCTGGCCGGGCTGGCCGAGGCGCTGGCTCTGCCCTACCACGACCTGCTGCTCTATACGCTGAGTTCCTATCTGCGCGATCTCCACCAGGTGACGGCGCCGGCCTCCTCCCCGGGTGCGCCGCTGCTCGAGCGCGCGGAGACGGGCTGCACCACCTGGTGCGCCTCCGGTGCGGCGACGCTGGAGGGCCGCCCCATGCTGGTCAAGAACCGCGACTACCATCGCGACCACATCCCCTTGCAGACCCTGGCCCATGTGACGCCGGAGCAGGGCTATCGTTACCGCTGCATCGGCAGCGCGGGCAGCCCACTGGTCTTCAGCTCCGGGATCAACGAGCGGGGGCTGGCCGTGGCCGACACCCACGTGCTCTCCCGGCAGATCGGGCCGGGGCTGCCCCGCTTCTCACTGATGCGTGAGCTGCTGGCGCACCATGCCAGCGCTGGGTCCGCGCTGGATTATCTGCGCAGCGTGCCGCACATGGGCGCGGGGACGCTGGCGCTGATCGACGCGGAGGGCTATGCGGTGGTCTGCGAGAGCGGGCACCCCCAGAGCGACTACGCTGTGGCCGCGCCGGGCCAGCCACTGGTGAGCACCAACCACTTCACCCTGCCCACGCTGGCCGGCGCCTGGGTGGAAGACGAGCCAGCGATCCTCCACGGCAACTCGTCGCTGCGGCGGCGGCACGTGACGCGGGCGCTGGCGCAGGCGCACGGGCAGATCAACGTCGCCTGGGCCGAGGCGTTGATGGCGCATCACGGCGCGCCCGCGGCCGCGCTCTGCCGCCATCCGCTGCCAGTGGTCGCCGACGAGGCGCGTCATCCCAGCCTGGAGGTGAGCACCATTTCGACAGTCATTTACCTGCCGCGCGGGCGGGCGCATGGCGAATCCTCGGCGCCGCTGGCGCGCATCGCCGAGGGCGAGCCGTGTCAGGCGGTTTGGATGGATTGGACGGTGTGATTCGTCGAACGGCACAGGCATTGTGGCGTTCAACAACGCGCCGCTGCGCACGCGGCGCGAGCGGGCTGTCCGCCTGCGCCAGGAGATGCCGGATTTCTTCGCCCGTTATGCGCCGGAGGCGCGCGCCATTCTCGACGAGTTGCTGGAGAAGTACGCCGAACATGGCGTGGCGCAGTTCGTGATCCCCGACGTGCTCAAGCTGCCGCCCATCGCCGGTCACGGCAATGTGGGCGAGATCGTGGGGATCTTTGGCGGCGCGCAGCAGTTGCGGGATGCCGTAGGGGAGTTGCAGGCGCGGTTGTATGCGGCATGAGTTGGGGAGATGAGTGTGGTAGCCACCGGGCCACCACGTCGCACCGCTCAGCCGGGTCACCGGGCCGCCACGTCGCACCGCCGCCGGGTCACCGGGCCGCCACGTCGCACCGCGCAGCCGGG
>JAPKMV010000453.1 GCA_026645635.1 Caldilineaceae bacterium | reverse complement strand
CCTGGCGGCGGACGTGCTCGAGGAGACGGGCAACATGCGCGCCGGCGACCACCGCCCGGCCAAGCTCTATCGCTTCAGTTCCAGCGCCATCGAGTTGGAACAGTCGCGGCGGCGCTTTCCGTAAGAAGCTGTTCGGAGCGAGACCATGAACGGCGGCGAAATCGTTGCAAGTGTGCTGGCAGCACAGCGCACACCCTTTCTCTTTACCCTGTGCGGCGGGCACATCTCGCCGATCCTGGTGGCGAGCAAACAGCGCGGCATCCGCGTGGTTGACACACGCCACGAGGCGACAGCCGTCTTCGCCGCCGATGCGGTGGCGCGGCTCACCGGCCATCCCGGCGTCGCCGCGGTGACTGCGGGGCCAGGGCTGACCAACACGATCACGGCAGTCAAGAATGCGCTGATGGCGCAGTCGCCTGTCATCCTGATTGGCGGCGCCGCGCCGACCGCGCTGCAAGGCCGCGGCGCACTGCAGGATATCGACCAGGCCGCGCTGATGCGGCCCCATGTCAAATGGATGCAGCGCGTGCGCCGGGTGCGCGATCTGGGGCCGACGTTGGAGGAAGCGTTCCGCATCGCCCAGGAAGGCGTGCCCGGCCCGGTCTTTGTCGAGTGCCCCGTCGATCTGCTCTACGATGAGGCGACCATCCGCAAGTGGTACGGCGCCGATCGCGGCGGCAAGGGACTGGGCGACCGGGCGGTGAAAACCTATTTGCGTTGGCACGTCAACCGCATGTTTGCCGGCGCCCAGGGATTCACGCCCGGCCCGGTCATTCGCGCTGCGCCGCCGCAGCCGGACGCGCAGCAGGTCGCGGCGCTGAGCCGGCGACTGGCCCAGGCGCAGCGTCCTATCATTTTGATCGGCAGCCAGGCGCTGCTCGACCCCGCCGGCGCCGGTGAACTGGCTGCGGCGGTGGCCAACCTGGGCGCACCCGTCTATCTCTCCGGCATGGCGCGCGGGCTGCTGGGTCGCGACCATCCCTTGCAGATGCGCCACAAGCGGCGCGAAGCGCTGAAAGAAGCCGACTTCGTGCTGCTGGCCGGCGTGCCTTGCGACTTTCGCCTGGACTACGGCAACCACATCCGGCGCAGCGCCTTTTACGCAGCGATCAACCGCAGCAAAGAGGACCTGAACAAAAACCGCAAACCGAATCTCGGCATCCAGGGCGACCCGGCGCGCGGACTGCGCGCCCTGGCCGACCTGGCAGGGCCGGGGGAGCGATGGACAGCGTGGGTAGCAAGCCTGAGCGAGCGCGACGAGCAGCGCAATCGGGAAATTGAAACCCAGGCGCACGAGCCTTCCCGCGCCGTCAACCCGATCCAACTCTGCCGGCTGATCGACGAGCGCATCGGGCCGAACAGCATCCTCATCGGCGATGGCGGCGACATCGTGGCGACGGCCGCATACATCGTGCAGCCGCCGGGGCCGCTGCGTTGGCTCGACCCGGGCGCCTTTGGCACGCTGGGCGTCGGCGCGGGCTTTGCCTTGGGCGCCAAGCTGGTGCACCCGGAGGCAGAGGTGTGGGTGATCTTCGGCGATGGCTCCGTGGGCTACAGCCTGAGCGAGTTCGACACCTTTGTTCGCCACGGCGCGCCGGTGCTGGCCGTCGTGGGCAACGATGCCAGTTGGTCGCAGATCGCCCGCGAGCAGGTGGAAATGCTCGGCGATGCAGTGGGCACCGAGCTGGCGCACAGCGACTATGACCGTGTGGCCGCCGGCTTTGGCGCGGCTGGCTTTCGCACCGACGATCCCGAACTGGCGCCCGAGGCGCTGGATGCGGCCAGGGCTGCCGCTAATAGTGGTGCGCCGGCGCTGGTCAACGCCATCCTGGGCAAGACCGATTTCCGCAAGGGATCGATTTCCATGTGATCCACTTCCCAAGACTGGTAACTTGTGCTATAACAGGGTTTGCCTGTCGAGGAGGGATTGTCAACCAACGTAGTGCCTGCAGCTTTCAAGCCTGTGTTTGCCCGGTGCTTTGGTTTCGCCGCAAAATTTGATCATGGGCACAGAGGTCAAAGTATGGCCACGGCCGCAAGCGTGAGAAAAAGAATTCTGGTCGTTGCAGAAGACACGACGACGCGCAATCTGCTCCGCCGCCAACTGCAAGAAGTCGAATTTGATGTAACCGCCGCCCACCTGGCTGATCTGCTCGAACGCCTGCCTGAATACGCCCCGGATGTCATGCTCGTTCACATGAGCGAAGACCGTGCGCCCTTGCTGCGCATCTGCGAGAAGTTGAAGGCGTCGCCAACCTATCGCCACATTCCCATCGTGCTCCTCGCCCCAAGCGGCGATGCGGTCGCAGGTGACACCCTGGCCACTGCCAAAGTCGACGAGGTCCTGGTCGGCTCGATCACCCAGGCTGAACTGCTGGCGCGGGTGCGGTCGATGGTGCGCATTCGCCAGCAGTACGACGAACTGGAGCGCACCATCGAGATGCGCATGGCCCTCTCCTACATGATCGTGCACGATGTGCGCAATCCGCTCGCCGCCATCTCGCTCTACATGCAACTGCTCAAGCGCAAAGCACAGTTGCAGCCCGATCAGATCAAGTACCTTGATCTGGCGCTGGGCGAGGCGCAAAAGATGAGCAGTTTTCTGGATGACATGCTCATGCTTTCCAAGATGGAGCGCGGCCGCCTCAGCCTTTCCCACAGCCCACTCTCGCTGGATCGCGTCTGTTCGTCGGTGGTCGAGAAGCTGACGCCGCTGGCAGAGACGCAGAGCGTGCACCTCCAGATCGACCACGCTCCGCAAATGCAGCCGCTCATGGCTGATGTAACGCTGTTTCAGCGCATGTTGGAGAACCTGATCTCCGTCGCGCTCAAACGCAGCCCGGCCGACAGCATCGTCACCCTGCACGTCAGCTACCCGCGGGCGATGCAGTCGAACGGCGAGGCGCAGGCGCTGCCACTGCTGCGGTTAAGCGTCAGCGACCAGGGCGAACCAATCCCAGTGGAAGACCTGGAGCGCATCTTCGACCAGCTTGAGGCCGTGCGGTTGAAAGAGCGCGGGCGCAGCGACCTGGGGCTGGAGCTTGCCTTCTGCCGCATGGTGGTGGACGCGCACGGCGGGCGCATCTTCGCCGTGAATGCCGAGGATGGCGGGGTGGCCTTTATCGTCGAGTTGATGTGACCAAGTGCGCCGTCAGACCAGGTCCTGGATATCCTGGCGGTCGATGGCCGATGCCGCCTGGCGCGCACAGGCCGCCACAACTGTATCCAACGCCGCAAAGCGACGATCCTGCGTGTGGCCCTGGCGGTAGCGGAAGTAGATTTGCTGCGCGATCACCGCGATCTTGAACAGCCCAAAGACGTAATAGAAGACGACATCGCTGACGTCGCGCCCTGATGCCGCCGCGTACTGCGCCACCACTGCGCGGCGGCGCAGGCTGCCGGGAAAGTTGGAGAGACCGATCAACTGGAGTTCGGGCAGGTCGGTTGGCTCCACCCAATAGCCCAGCGTCGTGCCCAAATCCATCAGCGGGTCGCCGATGGTGGCCATCTCCCAGTCGAGCACCGCCCGCACCTGCGTCAAGTCGTCCGGGTCGAGCACCAGGTTGTCGAGCTTGAAGTCGTTGTGGATCAGCGCCGCACCCCGCTCCGGCGGCAGATTGCCAGCCAGCCACTCGCCGGCGCGCGCCATGTCCGCCAGGTCGTGGGTGCGGGCATTGGCGTAGCGCTGCGTCCAGCCCTGCACCTGGCGCGCCACGTAGCCATCGGGCCGGCCCAGGTCGCCCAGCCCCACGGCAGCGTAGTCCACCGCGTGCAGTTCGGCCAGGGTATCGACCAGCGTCGTGCAGATGCCGCGCATCGTTGCGGGCGTCATCGCCAATCCCGGCGGCGCCTGGGTGCGCAGAATCACGCCGCGCACCCGCTCCATCACGTAGAAGGGCGCGCCGAGGATCGCCGGATCGTCGCTGAAGTAGAGCGGCCGCGGCGCCTTGGGATAGACGCCTTCCAGCCCGCGCAGGATGCGGTATTCACGGCTCATGTCGTGGCCGCCCTTGATGTTGGCGCCGAAGGGCGGGCGGCGCAGCACCAGTTCCTGGCCGCCCAGGCGCAGCAGATAGGTGAGGTTGGAGAAGCCGCGGGCGAACTGCGCCACTTCCAGCGGCCCCTGCGCGCCAG
>JAPKMV010000452.1 GCA_026645635.1 Caldilineaceae bacterium | reverse complement strand
AATCCGCCAAATCCGCCAAATCCGCGGTCTATAGTTCTTCCTCCAGCACGCAGCGGGCGTAGTCGAGAAGCGCTTGCGCCTGTTCGGGATCGATGCCGCCGCCCTGAGCGAATTCGGGGCGCCCGCCACCCGCGCCGCCGAAGGCGCGCAGCGTGTCGCGCAGCAGGTTGCCCATGTGCAGATCGACGTCGTCGCTGCGGGCAAAGATGGCCGTCAACTTGCCGCCGCCGGTGGTCGCCAGCAGCGCCACCGTCTGCGGGTGGCTGCGCAACTGCGCCGCGGCGGTCTTGAGCGCGTCGACACTGCGGTCAGGATAGTGTTGCACCACCAGCCGGCGCCCGGCCACCTGCGGCGCGGCGTTCCATAGCCCCAGGCTCTCCACCAGCACCAGTTGTTCTTCCAGCGCAGCCACCTGGCGCTGCAATTCCCGATTCTGCTCCTGCGCGCGCTGCACCAACCCCGGCGTCGCGGCGAAGTCGGTGCTGAAGAGGCCGGCGATCGCCGTCAGTGTGGCGTGCTTTTCCACGTAGTCGCGCCAGGCGCGCAGCCCACACTTGAAGGTAATGCGCGTTTGGCCGCGACGCCGTTCCTGACGCACAATCTTGAGTGGCGCGGCTTCGGCGGTGGTGTGCAGGTGGGTGCCGCCGCAGGCTGAATAGTCGTAGCCGTCGATCTCGACGATACGCACCAGCCCGCTGACTTTTGGCGGGCGGCGCACGGGCAAGGTCGCAATCGCCGCATCGTCGACGAAGTAGGTCTTGACCGGGAGCGCAGTGTAGGCCAGTTGATTCGCTTCCGCTTCGGCGGCAGCCACCGCCTCGCTGCTGACATCGGCAGCCAGGTCGAGGGTGGCATCGACCGCGCCGATGTGGACGGCGACGGTCTCGTAGCCGAAGAGCCGGGTGAAGATCTGCGAGAGCAGATGCTGGCCGGTGTGCTGCTGCATGTGATCGTAGCGCCGCGGCCAGTCGATGGCGCCGCTCACCGTCGCGCCGGCGGCGACGTCGACCGGTTCCGCCAGCACGTGGAGTACGTTGTCGCCGTCGGCAATCACCTCCACCACGGGTGCGCCGGCCAGGTGGCCGGTGTCGTGGGGCTGGCCACCGGCTGCCGGATAGAAGCAGGTGCGGTCGAGCAGCAGCGCGGGGCGCCCGGCGACGGCGGTGTTTGCCAGCACGGTGGCGGTGAATGCGGCGCGATAGGCATCCTGAAAGTAGAGTCGTTCGGTCATGCGTGAATCCTGAAAGAGTTGTCTTCCGCCCAGGAACGGGGCTTTTGATCTTTGCGCCTTTGCGTCTTGGCGTGCGTAAAATGAAGACGAGTCACCACAATCCTACGCATAGAAACAGGAAACCGGAAATGCATCTGTATCTGATACGACACGGCCAGAGTTTTGTGAACCTGCCGGACTGGTCGGGGGTCAACGCCGACGAGCCGCTGACGGAGTTGGGGCAACGGCAGGCGGCGGCGTTGGCGGCCTGGCTGCCGCAGTCGCTGGCGCAGGTGAACCACATTTACGCCAGCACGATGGCGCGGGCGCGTCAAACTGCCGGGCCATTGGCGCAGGCCTATGGCATCCCCATCACCTACGACGACCGCGTGCGCGAGATCGGCAACAACCGCGTCGACCATACGCCGTGGTCGCCCGAAGCCTGGCCCAACCGCTACGTGGATTTCTGGGCCAGTGCGCGCCCCTTTGCGCCGGTGCTGCTCGACGCGACCGATGCCGAGAGCCTGATGCATTTCCGCACGCGCGTCGGCGTCTTCCTGGAGGAACTCGCCGGACGCCATCGCGGGGAGACGATCCTGGTGGTCTGTCATGGCGGTGTGATCGAGGCGGCGTTCGGCCACATCTTCAACATCGGCCCGTGGCAGCGCTGTGAGGTGTGGACCTCCAACACCGGCATCAGCCACTTTCAATATGTAGAACATCCCGGCCGCGAGACCTGGCGGCTGCACAGCCATAACCGCAACGACCATCTGGCCGGCGTGGAGCAGCCGTAGAGACGATCCGCGCGGGATCGGGGTGGGAATGCCCACCTGCGAGGGTAAGAGGCAAAGCAGGCGTGGAATTCACCACGCTTTTGCCGCAAAATCGAGAGGATTACCATGAAACGATTGCAAATGCACATCACCGTGGCGCCCCTTATGCTGGCGCTGTTTACGCTCTGCCTTCTGAGCGCCGGGGCTGTGGCGCAGACCGCGCAACCGGCCGAAACACCGGCTGCGACGCTGCGCCTGGCGGTGATTGGCGACTTTGGCATGGACAATCAGCCGGAGGCGGATGTCGCCGCCCTGGTTGCCAGTTGGGCGCCGGATGCCGTGCTGACCACCGGCGACAACAACTACATGCTCGGCTCCGAAGAGACCATCGACGCCAATGTCGGCAAGCACTACCAAGAGTTCATTCACCCCTATCTGGGCATCTATGGCGAAGGCGCCGACTACAATCGGTTCTTCCCGGTCTTGGGCAACCATGACTGGGGCACGGCCGCAGGAGCGCCGCCGCTGCCCCAGCCCTACCTGAACTACTTCACGCTGCCGGCTGGCCCCGGTCAGGAACGTTACTACGACAAGGAATTGGGGCCGGTGCATATCTTTGCGCTGGATTCCGACGTGCGCGAACCGGATGGGATCACCAGCACCTCGGTGCAGGCGGACTGGCTGCGGGCGCGGCTGGCGGCCTCCACTGCGCCCTGGAAACTGGTGCTGCTGCATCACCCGCCTTACACGTCGTCGACGGCGCATGGGTCAAACGCCACCATGCAGTGGCCCTTTGCCGCCTGGGGTGCGACGGCTGTGCTGGCGGGGCACGCGCACATCTACGAACGCATCGAGCGGGACGGCATTCTCTATTTTGTCAACGGGTTGGGCGGCGGGCCAATCTACCCCATTGGTGCGCCGATTGCCGGCAGCCAGGCGCGCTTCAACGCCGATTACGGCGCGATGCTCATCGAAGCGACGGCGCAGTCGATCACCTTCCGCTTCATCGACCGCACGGGCGTCGAGCGGGATCAGCGCACGCTGACGCTGTCCACCAGCCCGGAAGTGCAACCCGCCCCTCATTACGGTCACATCATCGAACGCCGCGTAAGCCATCCGGCGGATGACGCTGAGGAGAGCAGCGCCGACAGGTCGGTGCGGATCAACAGCAGCGACCTGGAACTGACGCTCGACGCAGATGGCGGCTTCACCCAGACCGTCGGCGTGCGCTTTGGGAACATCACGCTGCCGCGCACCGTGCACGTGACGCGGGCGTACCTGGAGTTCATGGTCGACGAGGCGAGCGATGTCCCCACTGCGCTGACCATCATGGGCGAGCGCGGGCCGAACCCGGCGGCGTATGCCGAGACGCCGGGCAACCTGACGCAGCGCCGCCGCACCACGACGACCGTGCGCTGGAGTGCTATCCCCGCCTGGACGGTGGCGGGGGTGCGCCAACGCACGCCGGATATCTCCGCCATTATCCAGGAGCAGCTCACCCAGCCTGGCTGGAAGGAGGGCAATGCGCTTGCCTTCCTGATCACGGGGGAGGGCCACCGTTCGGTCGAAGCCTTCGACGGGGTAGCCTGGGCTGCGCCGCGTCTGCACATCGAATACACATTGTGGGAGCGCGAGGAGCAGCTCTTTTTACCCCAGGTAGTGCGGTAGCCACTGACACAAGTCAATAGAGTTCCATTCTGCGGATAGATTGACGAATCTCCGCGCCCTATGGCAAAGTGACGGATTGAGGCTAATTTTGCCGGCAGCAGGGCGGTCAACCGCCGGGCTGGGAGACTGACGCATTGGACAAACAGATGACAACGAACTATTTACGACCGTACCTGAAACAACTGGAAGCCGAGGCGATCTTCGTGCTGCGCGAGGTGGCGGCGCAGTGCGAGCGCCCCGTCCTGCTTTTCTCCGGGGGCAAAGATTCGATCCTGTTGGTGCACCTGGCGCGCCGCGCCTTCCACCCTGGACGCATCCCTTTCCCGCTGGTGCACATCGACACCGGCCACAACTTCCCTGAAACGCTCGATTTTCGAGATCGGCTGGTCCAGGAGGTCGGCGCTCAGTTGATCGTGCGCTTTGTCCAGGATTCCATCGACCAGGGACGGGTGGTGGAGGAGAAAGGCCCGACCGCCAGCCGCA
>JAPKMV010000451.1 GCA_026645635.1 Caldilineaceae bacterium | reverse complement strand
GAGATTAGGAGATTGGAGATTGGAATGCGCTGAGATAGTGCCGTGAGCAGACGAAGTGCGACCCGATTCTGGGTTTTTATCCTGGCAACGATCGCTGTTCTGGCGGTCTTCCCCCTCTACTCGCGCTTCAAGACGATGGCCGCACCGATTGCGCCCGGCGTCCACCTGGCCGGCGTCGACCTGAGCCACTTGAAGGACCCGGAGGAAATCCGCGAGCAGTTGGCGCCGCCGCTGGCCGAGCCGCTGGGCGTGCGCTTCCGCGACCGCATCCTGATCCTGCGCCCGGAGGATGTGGGCTTTCGCCCGGATGTGGAAGCCACCATCGCCGCGGCGACGCGCTATCTGGATGGCCCGGAATTTGTGGACATTGCGCTGCGCGAAGCCATCGGCCTGCCGCAGCAGGTGCGCAACGTGCCGCTCTATTTCACCGTAGACGAGGCGAAGGTGCGCGCCTGGCTGGAGGAGCAGGCGCGCCGGATGGACTACGCGCCGATCCCTGCGCGGGCGCGCTCCATCGATCTCACACCCGACACGGCGGAAACAGCCGACGCGACTCCCGCTGCATCTGAAGATTCTGCGGCGGACAGCACGACCCTGGACGTGATCACGGAAGACCGCACCGGCCCCGACGTGGATTGGGCGTGGATAGCGGGGGAGCCTGGCTTTCGCATCGACGTGGAGGGGAGCATCCCGCGGGTGGTTGCGGGTCTGGCGAGCACCCGCGAACGCATGGTGGACCTGTCGCTGATCGTCACCCCGCCGCCGGTCGCCAGTCTCGACGACCTGGCCGGGGCGTTGGAACTGTTCCTGACCGGCTTCCCCGGCATCGGCGCCTTCTATGTCGAAGATCTGACCACCGGCGCCACGGCGCAGGTCAACAGCGACGTCGCGTTTTCGGGCATGTCGACGTTGAAGATAGCTCTGGTCACGTCGTTGATGGATGCGCTGCCGAACGGCGTCAGCGGCGATGAGCCGCGCACCCGGCAGTTGGGCGAACTGGCGGATCGCGCGCTGGGGGAGAGCAACAACTATGCCGCCAATCTGCTCATCGACGCACTGGGCGACGGTGACCGCGCCGCCGGGTTGCGCCGCTTCAACACCTTCGTGCGTGAGCTTGGCCTGACCAACACCTACATGCAGTCGGGCTATGACGCCGCGGCGCAGTTGGCGGTGCTGCCCACAGCCGCCAATCAGCGCACCGACATCCAGACCGAGCCGGACAACAACATCCAGACCACCGCCGCCGACCTGGGACGGATGCTGGCCGCGCTCTACCACTGCACCCAGGGCGAAGGGCTGCTGTTGGAACTGCGCCCGACCACGCTCACGCCGGACGAGTGCCGCACGGTGCTCTTTTACATGACCCACGACGAATTCCGCGAGATGCTGTGGGGGGGATTGCCCACACCCGACGAGCAGTGGATCCTGCACAAGCACGGTTTCTCCGCCTGGCACCACAGCGATGCGGCGCTGGTCTGGGGGCCGACCGGCCCTTACGTGGTGACGATGTTCCTCTATCGCCCCGGCTGGCTGGACTGGGCGACGAGCAATGCGGCATTCAAGGAGGCCAGCCGGCTGGTCTGGCGCTTCTTCGAGTTTCGCCAGGAGCAGGGGCAGCCTGTCGCCGGTGAGCCGCTCGTGCTCACGCCACCGCCGGCGTATGTGAAGATCGTGGAGTACGCGCCGTCGCGGGCGAATCCGGAGGGGGAGTGAAGTGATGGGGTGATGGGGCAGGGCGTATCCGATCCCCCAAAACCCTAAAACCCTACACCCCCAAAAGCCTAAAACACCACAACCCGATACTCCACGACCGAAACCAGCCGCGCTTCTTCCACCGCGCCCGCGTCATTCGTGAAGTAATCCACATAGAAGGGCGCGGGCGGCGGTTCTGGGAGCGCGGCGAGCACCGCGGGCAGAGGCTGGTCAGCGGGTTGGAAGTAGGCGAAGAGATGGGGGCGGGTCTCGTAGAACACAAGCGCCTGGCGCAGCGCAGCAATGTCCAGGTCGATCCAGTGGGGTGTCATCTTGAAGGCGCGCAGCACCGGCGCGTCGTCGAACTCCAGCGAGCAGATGAAGTAGATGCTCTCCGGGTAGTGGGCGTTCCAGGCATCGGTGGCCGACGGGTAGGCGACCGAGACCGGGTGCGAGTGGTAAATGCCCATCATCTCCTCGCCCGCCTCCTCGAACTCGAACTGGCGCAGCAGCGTCTGCGGGTCCACCTCGTAGTTCTCGATGCGCTCCGCCGCGATGTTGCGCCCGCGAATGGCCTCGTAGGCGTCCAGCCCGCGCCCGCGCACGATGCCGCAGATCTCCTCCGGCTTGCCTTCCCGCGCATGGGCGACGATGGCAGCGTAGGCCGCTTGCGGCACGCGCACAATTCGCTCAATGTCTGCCATGACAACGCTCTCCCTCTTTGATGATCTCACGCCAAGTCGTAAAATCGATAAAGCGTGACAAAAGTCCCTGTTCCGTGGCGGCGCGCTGCGCTATTATGGAGGACAATGCAACAAGGTGCAAGCAGAAAGGGACTCTATGACAACAAACGGCCCGCGCATCCGCCGCGAGAAGAAGACGGTGGCAGCGATGATCGACATCTACTGCCACGACCAGCATGGCGCAAACGGCGCGCTCTGCGCCGAATGCGGCGCGCTGCACAGCTACGCCATGCAGCGCCTCGACCGCTGCCCCTTCGGCGAGGAGAAGTCCACCTGCGCCAACTGCACCATCCACTGCTACAAGCCGGCCATGCGCGAACGCATCCGCGTGGTCATGCGCTACGCCGGCCCGCGCATGATCTGGCGCCATCCGGTGCTCGCCGTGCGCCACGTGCTGGATGGGAGGAAGTAAGAAGGAAGTTGCGTGTTACGTGCTGCGTGCTGCGTCTCGCCACGTAACACGTAACACGTAGCACGCAACACGTAGCACGCAACACGGGCGTTGGTCGATTTCGGCCCGCCGGTGCTACCGCAGCTTTCAGCGGCGATCCCGTGCAAATGCGACGACGGCGGCGATGGTCAGCGCGGCAAGCGTGGCCAGCGTAATGATCCCTCCGGCCGTGCGCGGGGGCGTGTCCTCGTAGACGAGCAGGATGTGGCCTTCGCCCGGCGGTGCGGGCACGGTCATGCGTCCCAGGGTTCCTGTTGCTTCCGGTACGATGGGCAACTGCGCCACGCGGCGGCCATGTTCGCCATCGAGCAGATAGGCGTTCCAACCGGGATAGTAGAAGTGGTTGAACACGAGCGACTGCGGCGCATCGGTGCGGTTGCTGTAGAAGACTTCCTCGCTGATCGTGTTGTGCGCGACCGAGCTGGCGCCGAAGGTCTCGTAGTCGAAGACTGCATAATCCAGCTTGGTGTCCACCGGGTTCACATCGCCGCCAGCCTGATACTGGCTCAGATAGTAGTCGGCCATCGGACTCCAGGTGGGAATCTCCTTCACCCAGGCGGTGCTGCCGGTCATCTCGTCGGATGACTGCTGGAACATCATCAGGGCAGCCAGCCCCACAGGCCCTTCCACCGGCTCGCTGATCTCGACGCGCAGGTAGGGGTAGCTGCTCAGAATCACCACCGCCACCAGACCGAGCAGCGGCAGCGCAATCTTGCCCCGTTCAGCCTCAGCCACCAACATCCCGGCCAGTCCTGCCACCACGCTGAGACAAAGCGTAGGCAAGACGAGCCAGCGCCAGGGAAACTGGGCAGACTGCAGCAGCCCACCCACCAGCGGCAGTTCCCAAAGCGGCGCGGCGACTTGCAGCGTTACAAAGACGCCGGCCGCGCCGGCCAGCACAAAGTAGCCGATCTCCCAACGCAGCCGGCCGAGCGAGCGCCAGGTGAAGATCAGCCCCAGCGTCGCCAGCACCACGCCCGCCGCACCCAGTTGGAAGCTGATCGGGTCGTCGGGGCCGGGCACGCTGACGCCAAAGCCCCAGGTCGGGCTGAACAACTGGTGGAGATAGACGAAGTGGCCGCGGAAATCATAGCGCCCGGCGAACCACTGGTCCACGCGCACATACTGGCGCTCCAGCACCATCGGCAGCCAGAAGACCGCGCTCAGCCCTAACCCCGCCACCCCGCCCAGGAACGGCGGCACGCAGCGCCGAATCCACGCACGTAACCACGCCCCACGCCCCTCGCCGC
>JAPKMV010000450.1 GCA_026645635.1 Caldilineaceae bacterium | reverse complement strand
TGATCCTCGAAGGCATTGGCCGTCACCGCAACGATGCGCGGCTGGCGCTCAGGTGGCAACTGCGCGCGAATGCGCCGGGTCGCCTCCTGCCCGTCCAGCTCCGGCATCTGCACATCCATCAACACGAGATCGTAGGCGGCGGCAGCCACCGCGGCCACCGCCTCGACGCCGTTCGTGGCATAATCCGCGGTGTAGCCGAAACGACGGAGCATCGCCTGGATGACCTTGCGGTTCACCGGGTTGTCCTCGGCAACGAGAATCCGCAGCGGCTGGCGCGCGCCGATGGCGGCATCCCAGACGGTGCCGGCGGGCGCAGGTCTGGCAGCGGGCGCACTGGCCAGAATACGCGCCAGGGCATCGAGTAGCGCGCGGGGGAAAATCGGTTTGCGCAGCATTGCCGCACGCACACCCCGTGGCGAGCGCGGCGACGGCGCGTCGAGGTTGGTCAACACCAGCAGGGGAATGGCGCCGGCGTCGGCTGCGTCATCCGGGATCAGGCAGACATCGACGATCCCGGCGCTGATGTTGGCGCTCGCACTGGCGGCGACCACCTCCTGCCAGGACAACGCCTCGACCGATGGGATCGACCAGTGCGCAAACAGGTGCAGGAGCGCGGCGCGCTGCGCGGCGTTGGGGACAGCCACCAGCAGGCGCTGACCCGCCAGCGCGGCGGGCGCCTGGGGAATCAAGGTCGCCGGCTGTTCGCTGTCCACCTGGAAGGGCGCGTGGCCGGTGAAAGTCGTCCCTGCGCCAGCCAGCCCTGTGCTCTGCAGCGTGATCGCGCCGCCCATCAAAGTCATCAACTGCCGGCTGATGGCAAGCCCCAGCCCGGTGCCGCCAAAGCGCCGCGCCATCGAGCTGTCGAGTTGGCCGAACGGCTGGAACAACTGCGCCTGTTTCTCCTCGGGAATGCCAATGCCTGAATCGCGCACGGCGAAGTTCAGCACAATCCATGTGCTGTCTGGCTCGGTTGGTGGCGGGGCCAACGGGGTCGCGGCCACCGTCAGCACGACTTCGCCTTGTTCGGTGAACTTGACTGCATTGCTGAGCAGATTGGCGAGGACCTGGCGCAGCCGGTTGCCGTCGCCCACCAGATGGCGAGGCGTGTCGGCAGCAACGTCCAGCACCAGTTCCAGTGATTTGCGACCTGCCGGCGCGGCCACAAGGCTCAACGCCGTCTCCAGCACGGCCATCAGGTCAAAGGGGGCCTGTTCTAGCTCCAGCCGGTCCGACTCGATCTTCGAGAAATCGAGAATGTCGTTGATGATGGCGCGCAGGCTGTCGCCGCTGGTGCGCGCCGTCTCCACGTAATCACGCTGTTCCGCCGTGAGCGTCGTGTCGAGTAGGAAGCCGGTCATGCTCAGGATGGCGTTGAGCGGAGTGCGGATTTCGTGGCTCATGTTGGCGAGAAACTCGCTTTTGGCGCGCGTCGTGGCTTCCGCCGTTTCCTTCGCCTGGCGCAGCGTCTCCTCGGTGCGCCGCTGCACCGTCACATCCTGCATGACCGTCATAATGCGCGGCGTATCATCGATCTCCATCAGTTCCGAGTTGATCAACAGGTCGATTTCCCCGCGGGCAGGCAAGTCGATGGTCAGCGGAAAGTCGTTCACCGCACCGCTTGCCCGCAGTTGCGCCAGGAATTCGACGCGGCGCTCCGGTGTGATCAGGCCAAGCTCGACCACGGTGCGCCCCACAAGCTCCGCGCTGGGGCGGCCGAGCAGCGCCGCACACGCGGCATTGGCTTCCAGGATGCGGCCATCCTCGAGCGCGGTGATGAAGCTGGCGGCCGGCGAGTTGTGGAACATACGTGAGAAGCGCTGTTCCGACTGCCGCAGATGGAGTTCAGCCTGTTTGCGCTCGGTGATGTCCACGAAGGCCGTGATCAGCGCCGGTCGTTCTTCCATCAGGATCTGCTGCACCGACAGATAGGCCCAGAACACCCGTCCCGTCGCTGCGCGCAGTTGAATTTCGACCTGGTTGATGCCGCCTTTGCGCTGCAGTTCTGCCAGCATCCGTTCGCGATCGTTGCGGTCGGCGTAGAAATCCAGGGTGCGATAGCTCCCGTTGCGGGAGATGCCCATCTGGTCGGCGGCTTGTTGGTTGAGATAGACAACTTCCCCACTGTCGGGGAGGGAGACCACCACCGGGAATGGCGCATTGTCCAACAAACGTCGGAACCGCTCCTCGCTGCGCGCCAGGGCCAGTTCCATCTCCCGCCGTTCGGTGATATCGCGCAGCACCAGCGCCGCGCCGATCACGCGTCCGGTGCGGGCGGTGAGTACGGTCGAACGCAGGTCCAGGATTTGCGGCGCGGCGCGCTTCGATGCGATGACGCCCTGGACGGCCGCGTGGTTGCGCAGCCCATCCGCCAGCGCAGGGGGCAGGTCGAACAGGTCGGCAAACAGCTCGCCGTATACGCTCTCCGGCGCCACGATCATCTGCTGCGCGGCGCGGTTCAAGTTGCGCACGCGCTGGCCGGTGTCCAACACGAACAGGCCATCACTGATCTCATCGAACAAGATGCTGCGCGCCACCGGCACCAGGTCGAGCAGCCCCAGGCGCGTCAGCGCAAAGAAGATCAGCACACCCGTCACGGCAAAGGCAATCGGCGTCCAGTCGATGCCGGGCAGTGGGTTGAGGTCGGCCAGATAGACGAAATTGGCGATCCAGGGCACCAGCGCTGCGCCGATCAGGAGAAGGCTATTGCTGCGATACTGCCGGGGATGGCGCAGGACGGTGTAAATGAGGAGGCCGACTGCTCCCAGGATCAACAGATAAAGGTAGGCGGTCGCAATCCAAAACCAGACGCCGTGATCGTAGATTGCCAGGATGCCCAAATCGGTGCTGACGAGCACCACGCTCGGCCAGATCAAGCCGTGCAATTCATTGGTGGCCACCGCAACCAGGGTGATGAGCGGCAGCACCCAGAGCGCAGCCTCACGCCGCGGCGTCAGCCATGCATCGCGGCGTGTGAAGCGCACAACAAAGAGGAAGAAGAGAACGGGCACTGATTGAATGCCGATATGGCTGATCTTTGACAGGACCAGCTTCGTCGGCAGTTCGACCACGGCGCGTTCGATGCCGTCGGCGGCAGTCCACAGCGCAACCGCAAACATCAACAGGGCGAGATCGCGCACACCGCCGGCGTCGCGCTGGCGCCAAAGATAGCCGCCGATCAACAGAGAGATGCTGACGGTGACCAGATAGAGCAGCAGGTAGGTGTGAAATATCATCTGGCTGCCGGCTATTGTATCACAGGTGAGGCGGCTGTGCCGGAAAAAAGGCAAGAAAAAACCCGTTTGCTGTCCCCCGAAAGGCGGTTTTGGGGCCGCCTACAGCAAACGGGTAAGTGCATTATACACCATCGGTTTTTCTATGCAAATTCAAAATGCGCTGAATCACAATAATGTCACAGGCGCCAACCACACGGAAAAGGAAGTTTGCCGTCCGCTGCGGTACAATAGCTGCATCGTGCTGTTGATCATGGCGGCGCGCCCGCAGACCAGTTGGCCGTGATGGCTGCGCCAGGGCGTCCGCCCAACCCTACAATGCAACAGGATCATCCACATGGTGCGCGCATTCGTTCTTATCCTTGCTGTCCTCGAAGTCGCTCTGGGCGCCTTTGCCCTGGTTGCGACCGTGTTGTTCGCCTCTTCCCATCCTGCCGGCTTGAGCGTCCTGCCCCTCCCGGTGATGGCGATGACCGTGCTGCTCCTGGCCGCCAGCGCCGCGTTGTTCGTGCGCCGCCCGTGGAGTTACTACGCGCACATCGTGATCATCGTGCTGCTTGGCGTGCTCTTTGCCTTCTCCGGCGGATCGCTGCTGGGTCTGGATGCCGGACAAGCTGCGCTGCTTGCCGGCGTGATTGTTATCGCGCTCACAGCGGCGTTTCTGGCGCGGCCGGTGCGGCGCCACTTTGGACTATGAGAAATCGTGTTTAGGTGAGACGGTCGAGGACGGCCTGCAGTTCCGCCGGCAGCGGCGCGACGAACTCATGTTCCTGGCCGTCGCTGGGGAGACGCAGCCGCAGCCGGTGTGCGTGGAGGAAGTGGCGTGCCAACGGCAGGCGGGGCGTGCGCAGCCCGTAAACCGTATCACCGACGACAGGGTGCTTGAGCCAGGCAAAGTGGACGCGAATCTGG
>JAPKMV010000044.1 GCA_026645635.1 Caldilineaceae bacterium | reverse complement strand
CCTCGTCCAGCAGACCGTTCCACAGCTCTTCCTGCCACTTCAGGTAGCTAATGTATTGCGACAACTGAGTCAGTGACTGTTCGTTCAGGTCATCGATACGCCGGATGATGCCGTCGACGACCGCACGGTGTGAATCTTCCAACTTTGCCATCCGCCCCTCAATTTGCTGGCTAAGCGCCATGCCTCACCGGCGCCGATAACGATGAAAATCTTGTGCGACCTGGCGTCTTTGCGACTTTGCGTTAGCTATTTTCAGGACACGCACGCTACGCGGTCGCGCCTAGGAAAGACTCTTTCTTGGCGCCGATCAATTGCTCCCAGCGTTCGGCGGCCACCGGGTTGCTGAGCAAGACGAGCGCCACGTAGCTCGGCTCGAAGGGCCGGCGGATCAGGTGCATGCCCACATCTTCCGGCAGCGCGTTGCCTTTGCGTTGGTTGCAGCGTTTGCAGGCCGTGACCAGGTTCGACCAGGCATGGTCGCCGCCGCGGCTGCGCGGGACCACATGGTCGACGGTCAGACTGGCCTGGCCGGGTTTGTCGTCGCAATACTGGCAGGTGTAGGCATCGCGCAGCATGATGGCGGCGCGTGTCGGCGGCACTCGGCGGTGCGGCAGCCGCACATAGTGCACCAGCCGAATCACCAAGGGCACCGGCATGGCATAGCTGGTGCTCTTGAGCATCTGCTGGGTCGCCTCCAGCATCTCCGCCTTCTCGCGCAGCAGCAGCACCACTGCGCGGCGCACAGAGACGAGACTCAACGGTTCATAGCCCGCATTGAGAACCAGGACTTGCTTGGACATACCGCCATCGATTGAACGAATACCGCACGACAACCGACTCTGTTTTACTGTACTGCATTGTAGCAGGCGGCGCGAGAAATGTTGAAACTTGAGAAGGTGGAGGGGTGAGCGGGTGAGGGGGTGAGAGGGTGAGCGGGTGAGAGGGTGAAGCATCACCCCCTCACCCGCTCACCCCCTCATTCCTCACGGTATCTGCAAATAGACAACCTGCCCCGACCGGGCGACGATGCCCCAGAGGAAGGCGCAGATGGCGAACATGGCCAGGGTCTGTACGCGGTTGTCCTTGATGTTGCTGAAGTAGGCGTAGGCCGCGGGCAGGGTGATGACCGCCACCGCACCGTAGAGAATGTGGATCCAGGCGCGGGGCAACACGGCGCCATAGCCCTGGAACCAGAGCACCCACCCAAGCGCAAACTGGGCGAGCAGCAGCAGCTCGCCGATGGCGGCCGCGCCCAGCCAGCCGCCATCCAGCGGCCGGTTGCGGATCGCCAGGAAGAGCGCCCACAGGGCGAGGATGCCGACGAAGAGTGAGGCGGTGTTGGCAAGATTGGCGTGAATTTCGTTGATGGGCATAGGAAGGGTCAGGTGGAGATTGGAGATTAGAGATTAGAGATTGTGAGATTGAGAGATTAGGAGATTGGGCATCCGCCCGCCCCCAATCTCTTAATCTCCCAATCTCACAATCTCTAATCTCCCTATCCCGGCGCGTGTACGCTCAGATACTGCTCCAGCACTTTGCTTGCCGGGCCGCGGATGTCGTAGGATTCCCAGCCGGCGGTGGGCGCCAGGGCGTAGATGGTGCCGCCGATCACGTAGGCGTCCTGGCGCATGGCGTTGTCGTACCAGACGAGCTGCTCGATGTAGGCGCCCGGCCCCCAGAGACCGTACCCGTTTTCGGCCCAATATCCCTGGAAATCCTTCCACCCCATGGCATCGGGTGGCCCGGGGCGTTCCGCAACCAGCCCGTCGACGCCCAACTCGGTGAGCACGAGGGGCAGTTCCAGCCCTGCCGGCCGCAGGATGTCGTTGTAGACCTTGCGGTAGCGGAGCGTGAGCCAGCCGGTGTCACCCGGCGCCACACCAGGATGGCGGCCCATGTTCTCGCGCGTCGAGAGGTAGTAGATCGTCGGCGCCGAATATTCGTGCAGCCCCAGCCAGCCGTCGTACTGCTGCGCGGCCTGGAGCGCGGGGAAAAATGCCGGCCAGAGTTCCAGCGGCGGCTGGCCGGTGCCAAAGTTGCCGATCACGCTGCGGATGCCAAGCTCGCCCAGGAGCCGGGTGCGCTCGGCCTCGAACGCAGCCAGCTTGGCCATCTCTTCGGCGTTGGCGGCCACCGGCTCGTTGTACGCCTCCCACCCGTCGATATAAGGGCGACGCGCCGGGTCGTCGGCATAGACCAGCACCTGGTCGACAAAAGCGCGCGCCGCCGGGAGCGGATCGAGCGTGGGCAGGTCGATCTGCGGCAGGTCGATGCGGCCAATGATCTTGGTGTTCGGCGATGTCTCTTTGATTTGGCGCAGAAAATTGGCGTCCAATTCCAGCGTCTTGACGACGGTAATCGCCTGGGTTTCCAGCAGCCGGAAGAGTTCCGGGTCGTTGTGCCCGATGAAAACCCCCAACTTGCTGGGCGGGCCGGGCGGGAAAGGCGTCGCTTCCGGCGTCGGCGTCGGCGTGGGCGGCTCTGGCGTCGGCGTCGCGGTCTTGGCCGGCGTCGGCGTGAGTGTTGGCTCGACAGTTGGTGTGGCTGTGGCTGCCAGGCCGGCCTCGTTTGCCACCAGCGGCAGATATTGACGGCCGGGCGGGCTTAACGGCGAAACGGGCGCAGGCGTGTTGAGCGGCGATGGCGTGGCAGAGTCGCCACAGGCCGCAACCGCCGCTGCCGCCGCCAGCCCGGTGAGCGCGCTGCCCAAGAAGGCGCGGCGGTTGAGCCGGTGTGACGACAAAGTTGTGCGAGGCTCGCTATGCGCCTGCTCGGTGTGCGGGGCGGCGGTTGCGGCAGTTGGGTCGGACTGATTCATGTTTGTCAATAGATTACCCGAAAAAGTTGTCACTTATTGTACCATCAACTAGAATCGAACGAGTGTAAGCCCGCGCCGGTTCCTGACGACAGGTGTCCCATCGTGGCGACGGCGGGGCGATAATGGTCGCTCGTAGTGGAAAAGGAGGTTCACCGTGAAGAAATACGACTTGTCCATCGAATACTGCGTGATGTGAAATTACACCCCACGCGCCGTCAGTTTGACGGACCAACTGTTGCAGCTTTACACGCCCTACATCGCCAGCATCAAGCTCATTCCCTCCAGTGGTGGGCGCTTCGAGGTGATGGCCGGCGACGAACGCATCTATAGCAAGAAAGCCGAAGGCCGCCACGCCAATCCGGGTGAGATTGCCCGACTCCTCGAACAGAAGCTCGGGTTCGTGGCGACGCCGCGCGAGGAGTGATGAGGGGCAAGTCAAGTTCAGCGAAATGTCTACTCGGCGAATAGTTCAGCCAGCGCCGCCAAAACGTCGCTTTGCTCTGCTTTGCTGATGCGGCCGAGCTTGCGCACCAGGCGGGACTTGTCCACAGTGCGCACCTGATCCAGCACGATCTGACCTGCCGTGCCCTGGAATTCGCAGGGCACGCGGGTTGGATAGGACTGACCGCCGGAAGTCAGTGGCGCCACGATTACCGTCTTGATCCAGCGATTCATTTCGTCCGGTGAGATGATCAGACAGGGACGCGTCTTCCTGATTTCGCTGCCCACAGTCGGGTCGAGGTTCACCAGGTAGACGTCGAAGCGTTTGACTACCATTCCCATTCTTCCTCATCCCAGGTTGTGGAACTTGGCGTCTGTTGGTCCAGCAGTGTGTCATCACCCAGTTTGGCCATAGCGCGAAATTGCTCGTCCCAACCATGTCGCGCCTGGCGGGGCGAGCGGACAATGATTTGATCTTCCTGTAGTTCGATCTCGACTTCTTGCCCGAGGTTGGCTTGTTCCAGCAGCAGCTTGGGGATGCGGATACCTTGCGAGTTGCCGATCTTGATAATGCGCGATCTCAGTGTTGTTGCCATAAAGCGACCCTTGCGGCGAGAAATGTAAGCTGGTGCATACAGTGTAATTACCGAAGTGGGTTCAGTCAAATAGCGCACTGTGATTGTTCAAGGTCGCGGTCTATTGCATCTGCTCGGCGATTGCGCCGTAATCCTTGCCCTTGGGCACGACGAAGCGGCACTGTCCGGCGGAGAGATCGCTCCAGAGCTTACCCAGCGCACGCTTTTCGCGTGAATCATCGTTCGACCAGAGCGTCTCCGACTTGTACTCCACCAGCAGTGTGCGCCCGCCGGCCAATTGGCAGACGAAATCAGGATAGAACTTGTCGGTGTAGGTTTGCAGCCAGAACGATTCCGGGCGGCGCTCCACGTTGCGCACCCAGAAGTCTACGGCGGGATGGGGTGGCATGGTCTCTGTCTAGCCACCGCCGGTGGGGGTGCGAAGGTCTGGCGCGTGCTCTGGTAGAAGGCCAGGTTGGGGTCGCGCGTGGCGTCGCAGAGACGACAGTACGCGGCCAGGGCGTCAAGGGCGTTCTGCTGGTAGGTCTTGAGGGTGAGCATGGCTGATTAGCCTCTTTGGTCGACAGGTCGAAATGGCACGCGGATGACGCGGATTGAGTGGATCGGCGCGGACCCGGACGGCGCAGGGCGGCGGCACATGCCCACCGTTTGAAACCCGGTGTCTGCCAGGAGAAACCGGCTAAAGCCCGGTTGCCAATGTGCGTGACTGTCGCCGTCGCGTGAGTTCTTCCACCGGCGCCGTTTCCAACAGAAGTTCCACGGCTTCCCGCAGATTGTTGTGCGCCTCCGCCGCCGTGTCACCCTGGCTGGCCACATCCAATTCATGGCAGAGCGACACAAAGCCGTCGCCTTCACGCTCAAGGATGGCTGTGAATCGCTCACCAAGTATGTCGAGCGTGGATAGCGTGGCGTCATTGTCTTGATCATCGAGATCATAAAGCGCCTCTGAATCCTCCAGAGCGTCGCCGCCAAGCGCCACCAGCCCCATCAACCGCAGCAACGTATCAGCAGGAACGGGATGCAGATTGATTCATTTACGCATCGTTCTTGGCAGTAGTTGCAGCGTGACGTGTGCTGGTTGGTGTGGCGGATCTCTTTGACTGATTGGCATAGATCTCCGCCAGGACTTCATCCAACGTCTGATGCTCGATGGCTGCGCTGCGTTCTTCGGTGTAGTTGCCAAACCCTGTCGTGCACTGAGTCAGGAAACGCACAGCACCGCCAACGCACAGTTCACGGTAGAGGGTGCGCAGCTTTTCAAACTCCGGCCCCAGCGCATCATAGGCATCCCGAACAACTTGTCTGCGCAGCGCAGCATCTTTCAGTTCATGGTGCGTCATTAACTCGCCCCTCGCAACTCGCCCCTCGCCCCTCCATTCTACCCCAACCGCAGTTCATACGGAATCTGCCGGAAAATGACATTGGCCTGGCGCAGATGCGCGGGGCTGAGCCGGCAGGCCGCGGCGTAGACCACGCGCTGCCCGGCGAAGTCCGGCGGCGCGGGCAGCAGGTCCAGCAGGGCGCGGGTGAGGACATTGCCGCCGGCGGTTCGCGGTCGTGAAGGATTCCGTTGTAGAGCAGGTAGACGGCGGGTCGATGTAGATGCACTTGACTTGCCCGGCGTAGCGCGGCAGCAGCGCCTTGAGCGCCAGCAGGTTATCGCCTTCGATGAGCAGGTTGTCTGCGGCAGGGTCGCCCGCGCCGCGCGTGGGGTCTTCCACCAGCAGGTGGAGCGGGACTTCCTTGTGGTGGCCGACGACGGCCTCTTTGCCGATCCAGGTGAGGGTGGGCATGAAAAGATTGTACATGATTGCCGAAGGGGTGGCGCAACTGGATTGTCAGCGAGATCGTTCAAAATCTGCGCATACTATGGTAAGATCCAGACCAATGGTGCACACCGGGAAAGGGGGGCATGTTGAGTGTTGCGTTTCAGACCAAAGTGGCGGACGGAGTCATCAAGATTCCTGCTGAATATCGCCAGGATTTCCAGAATCGAGTCACGGTCATTCTCCTGCGCGACGAGCCGCCGGCGTCAGAGGGCGACATCATCGGCGAACTACTGGAGCATCCTGTACGGACGGCGGCCTTTCGTCCCATGAGCCGGGAGGAAGTCTATTGAGGAACACGGAGCTATTTGTTGCTGCGCGGTGACTCATCAGCCATCGCGGCAACCCGGTCACGAATTACACGAATCTTGACGAATCTCTACAAATTTCGTGTCAATTCGGAAAAATTCGTTCAATTCGTGATAAAGGCTGAGCCGTTGCCTTGCAAGCAGCGAACAAACGTCGCGCAGTATCTTGCGGAGAAGCCCACGCCCGACATCCCGGCTGCCGTGATCGGGAATGGTAACGACACGCCCGTCGGCATGACGTAAGCGCATATGACTGCCGCGTTGCCGCACGATCTCAAAACCGGCGCGTTGCAAAGCCCGGATAATCTCCGCTGCCCGCAATACAGGTAGCGGCGGCATCAGACCGTCACTTTCTGCACACCGACAAACTCAGATATGCCTTCTGTACCACTTGACTCCTCCAGGCAAAGTTGGATTACTTCGCGCATGTTGGCTATCAGTTCATCAATGGTGCGCCCCTGGCTGTAACATGCCGGCAAATTTGGCACCTCACCAACGTACATACCGTCTTCATCCCGCTCGACTATCACAAAGAATTCGTTTGGCCTATTCATTGCGTCCCCTTCGACAAGATCGTGGCACAGACATAGGGGGTGATGGGGATTTGCATCTCCATGCGGGTTGTTGCGGCGGACAGCAGATTCCCCCTCTATGCTGCGACTTGCTCACCTGGCTTCAGCCTGGTGACAGTATAGCACAGGTTCACGGATGCCGGCGCACAAGCCGATGGCGCAGGGTCTACTTCACGATGAGACAGGATGACGACATCAGATGGAGAGAACAACGGATAAAGCAGCGCCATCCCATGCGTGGCGGAGTATCCGTTGCTTTCCAAATCCGCTGTAGTTTGCCCTGCCAGCATTCCGAGAATGGGACAGGAGACGCAGGGATCAACTCTGTGAAACAAGTTGACGCATGGACTCACACGCCTGGTAGTAGCCGCCCAGCGCGCAGTGGCGACAGAGCGTCAGCCCACCCTGCAGGACTTCGCGCTCGTTGAGGATTTCTTCGCCGCAGTGGTCACAGACCGCCCGGCATCCGGCGCTGCTGACAATCACCGCGACCGGCGTGGTCAGCGTCACGGGCTGCCATACGAACAGGCCAGCGGGCGCCATGCGCTGGTAGCCCAGCAGCATCGCGTCCCAGCGGTTTTGCGCCTCAGGGGCGAAAGCCGCAGCGCGTTCACGGGCGGTTGGGCTGGGCGCAATGCGGATCGCCTGACCGGTCTCCGTGTCGACAAAGGTAGCGGCAACCTTGCCGTAGTCCTCGACGCGCATCGTCCGTCGCCCCACCCAACAGTTGGTCGCCACAGACAAACCGGTCGTGAAACAGCCGTCGGTTTCGACGATGGTGAGCAGGCGTTTGTCAGATTGCGGCAGGTCAAGGTCAAGCAGGTCAGCGACGAGCCGCCCCATCTGCGCGCCCAGCACCTGGCGCGGACAGAGGTGGTGGTGCAGGGCGGCAGATTCAGCCAACAGTTGGTCAAGCGTCTTCATAGGCGCATTCTACGTTGACGATGTGAGATTGGCGAATTGCCTGGGCAGCGCTGCCGCCGGTGTTGATCACCCAGCCCCACCTGGGCGGGCGCACCGCAAGAATCCATGACATTTGACACGTTCACCGCCTGCGGCAGTAGGATAAGATCATAGGCAACATGCCTGCGGCGCCACAAACGATGAAAATTCTTTGCGCCTTCGCGTGAGCTATTTTCAGAACATCTGTAAAGGAATCGACGCGCATGACACCGCTTCCCCTCACCTATGCCGATCACATGACTGCGCCGCGCGTCCCCGCCCCGCCTGCGGTCGAATGGGGCTATGTCGATGACGAAGGTCGCCTGGTGATCCCGCCGGAGCTGCGGCGCGGCCTGGGGCTGGAGCCGGGTGCGCGCCTGCGCCTGGAGCGGGAGGGCAACACGATCCGCCTGCACCGCCCGCTGGGCCACCTGGCCAAGGTCTATGTGGAGCCGACCAACGCCTGCAATCTGGACTGCGTCACCTGCTTCCGCAATGCGTGGGAATCGCCCCTGGGCCGCATGAGCGAAGAGACCTTTGCCGCGGTGATGGCTGGCGTGGCGGCTATCGACCCGCCGCCCACTGTCTACTTCGGCGGCATCGGCGAGCCGCTGGCCCACCACCGCACGTTGGCGTGGATCGCGCAGGCCAAACAACTGGGCGCGCGTGTGGAGCTGATCACCAACGGCACGCTGCTCACAGCCGCCACCAGCCAGGCGCTGATCGACGCGGGGCTGGATCTGCTCTGGGTTTCCATCGACGGCGCCACCCCGGAAAGTTACGCCGATGTGCGTCTGGGCGCGGAACTGCCCAATGTGCTCGCCAACCTGCGCCAATTTCGCACGCTGCGCAAGGGGCACAAGACCAAGAAGCCGGAAATCGGCATCGCCTTCGTGGCCATGCGGCGCAACATCGCCGATTTGCCCGCTGTGCTGAAGATCGCCCGCCAATTGGGTGCGCTCCACTTTTCCGTGAGCAACGTCCTGCCGGTGACAGAGTCACTCCAGAACGAGGTGCTCTACAAAGAGTCGATGCGCTCGATCACCTATCTCAGTTCGCAGCACATGCCGCAGCTCAGCCTGCCCAAGCTCGACTTCGACGCCGTGACGCGCGACGCCTTGTTCGAGGCGTTCCAGAGCGGCTTTGCGGTGAGCTACGCCGGCGCCAACTGGGGCGGCGCCAACGATGTCTGCGACTATATCGAATCCGGCTCGCTCACCGTGGGCTGGAACGGCGACGTGGCGC
Organism: Caldilineaceae bacterium; assembly: GCA_026645635.1. Classification (GTDB taxonomy): domain Bacteria; phylum Chloroflexota; class Anaerolineae; order Caldilineales; family Caldilineaceae; genus Fredericiella. The sequence goes on along the minus strand of JAPKMV010000044.1, from coordinate 3,679 downwards.
CCTGCTGGCCGCTCCTCCATACCCACGGCAGCTTCCTCCACGGCAAGCCGCACACCTCCTACCGCCACATCGTCGGCAACGTGCGCGAGCGCAGCCTGCTCGACCTGTGGCACGACCCTGACTATGTCGCTTACCGGGCGCGGGTGCAAGGCTTTGCGTTTCCGCCCTGCACCTTCTGCGGCGGCTGCGATGTTTCCGTGGCCAACGTGGAGGACTGCATCGGCAACGACGGGCCGGTCTGCGGCGCGTGTCTGTGGGCGCAGGGGTTGATTCGTTGCCCGTGAGGCAGATCAGCGCCCGGGTTGGACCGGCAGGTCTGGCGCTGGGTGAGCGGGCGCAGCCAGGATAGCCGCCAGCGTCTGCGCCAGTTGCTCCAGGGTGATCGGCTTGGTCATGGCGGCGCAGCGTCCCATTTTTTGCAGCCCCTCCAGTTCGTCGTGCAGCGCGTGGCCGGTGATGAAGATCATTGGAATCTGCGCGCCGGTGCTGTAGAGTGTCTTGAACAGCCCAATGCCGCCCAGCCGGGGCATGACGACATCGCTGATGATCAGGTCAGCCTGGATGCTGTTGTCGAGCAGGAAGGGCAGCGCCTCCTCGCCGTTGGTGAAGGCGTGGGTGCGATAGCCCCACCCTTCGAGCACCTCCACCAGGCTCTCCCGCAACCACCGCCACCCGTTCGCCATTGCCCATGACCGCGGCGGGCGCGGCATAGACGGCGGCTGCGCTGTCGGTGACCAACGGCAGCGCCGGCAGGTAGACGATGAAATTGGAACCGACGCCGGGCTGGCTCTCCACCGCGATCTGCCCGCCATGCTGGCCGACAATGCCATATACCTGGGCCAAACCCAGCCCAGTGCCTCTGCCAGCCGCTTTGGTCGTGAAAAACGGCTCGAAGATATGCTCCAGCAGTTCGGCCTCGATGCCGATGCCAGTGTCGGCCACGGTGAGGCGAATCCACGCGCCCGGCGTCAGACCGGCGAGCGGCTCGGCCCCGGCAGCAACCTCTACATGCGCCAGTTCGATGCGCAAGACGCCGCCATTGGGCATGGCGTCGCGCGCATTGACCGCCAGATTCGTCATCATCTGTTCGATCCGCGTCGGGTCCGCCTTCACCACATAGTGCGCTTCATCGTGGGCGCCGCCATGCCCGGGGTCGCCTGCGAATTGAATCTCGATATTTTCGGGCAGCGTTCGTTCCAACAGTTTGATCTGCTCTTTCAGCAGCGGCAGCAGGTCGATCTGCTGTTGTTCGAGCACGGCGCGCCTGCTGAAATCGAGAATCTGGCGGATCATGCTGGTGGCGCGCAGTGACTGCTGCTGGATGACTTGCAGGCGCTCCTGCTCGCGTTCGGTCAGCGCCGGCGACTGCTCCAACATCTGGGCGTAGAGAATGATGACCGACATGATGTTGTTGAAGTCGTGGGCGATGCCGGCGGCGAGTTGGCCCACCGCGGAGAGACGTTCATGGCGCTGCAACTGCTGCTGCACCGAAAGCGTGGCCGTGATGTCGCGAATCACCACGACGGCGCCCGGCTCAGCGCCGCCCATCTCCACAGGTTCGGCGATCAACTCGAAGGTGGTGCGCCCCGCTGTGACCTGACGCCAGCGGCTGATCGTGAGCGGGGTGAGCCACTCGCCGGTTGCGACGCCGCCCAGGTGGGTCAGTACAGCGCCCTCTTCGATGACGCCGATCTGTTCCAGGTAACGTGCAGCCATCGGATTTGCCAGCAAGATGCTGTTGTCAGGCGCAAGGAGCAACATGCCTTCGGGTGCGCTGTTCATGACGCGGGTGATCTGCTCGGCCTGCTGCAGCGTCTGCTCGCGCAGCGCCGCCCGCCGGATGGCGCCCGCAGCAAGGTCGGCGATGGCGACCAGCAGTTGCACATCGTGCGTTTCCAGCGGGCGGCGGCTGCCGATCCAGAGTGCACCGGTAAATTCGCCGTCGACCAGCAGCGGCGCGCCTGCTACCGCGCGACAATCGCCGATCAGGTCGGGGCGAAAGAGCCGCGGCTCCTGGGCAATATCATTGTTGAGATAGGTCTGGCGCGTGGCCAGCACCTCGCCACTCAGCCCCGCGCCGGCTGGAATCTCGACGCCGGTGGCCGCCTCCCACACGCCCCGGCCCAACTCCGTCATCAGCGCCGCGCTGCCGGGGATCAGCAGTTCCAGCGCCGCGCCCTCCACCTGTAACTGCGTCATCAGTTCATCCAGGATCACGGCGGCGATGTCCGCCTTGTGCAGGGTCGTGCGCAGCGCCGCGCTGATCGTGGCGATGGCGTGCAGCTCGCGCTCGTTCTGGCGGCGATTGGTGATGTCGTGGACGATGGAGTAGAGCAGCGTGCGGCTTTGGTACGGGATCGGCCCGCTGTACACTTCGACATCGCGCACGGAGCCGTCGGCGCGGCGGTGTTGAAAGTAGAAATGATTGCGCTGCTGCTGCTGCGCCTTGCTCATTTCTGTGCGAATCTCTGCGGGAGACAGGGTGTTGATCTGGTTGATCTGCATGGTGCATAGCTCGTCGTGGCTCCAGCCATAATAAGCCTGCGCCGCGGCGTTGGCATCGACGATGGCGCCGTCGGTCGGGTCGATCAGCAGCATGACAGAGTGGTTGCTGGCAAAGAGGCTGCGGTAGCGTTCTTCGCTCTCCCGCAGCGCGGCATCTCCCAGCTTGCGCGCGGTCACATCCTGCTTGATGGCGACGAAGCGGACGATGCGACCGTTGGCGTCGCGCACCGGGGTGATCGTCTGCTCTTCGGTGTAGAGGGAGCCGTCTTTGCGGCGGTTGACCAGTTCTCCGCGCCAGACGTTGCCGGCCAGGATGGTGTTCCAAAGCTCCTGGTAGAACGCAGCATCGTGGGAGCCGGAGCTCACCAGTTCCCTGGGGTTGCGCCCGATGGCTTCTGTGGGCGCGTAGCCCGTCAGCCGGGTGAAGGCCGAATTGACCCACTCGATCACGCCATCGGCATCGGCGATCAGGATGCCGTTGTCGGCGGCTTCCAGCGCGGCAGCTTGCAGTTGCACCAGTTCTTGGGCGCGCCTGCGTTCGCTGATATCGACGGCGACGACCAGCCGCGCGGCGCGGCCCTGCCAGGTCAGGAGATGGGAGGTGATCTCGACGGGAAACTCGGAGCCATCGCGCTTACGGTGACGCCATTCGCCGGCGAAATTCAGCGCACGGTTGGTGGCGGCGACATCCGCGCGCAGGCGCGCGGCATCCTCCGGCGTGCGGATATCGAAGAGGGTCTTGGTGAGGAATTCGGCGCGGCTGTAGCCATACTTTTCGACCGCAGCATCGTTGACCAGGAGGAACGCCAGTGTTGCCAGATCATACACCCACATGGGGTTGGGGTTGCTCTCAAAGAGCAGGCGATATTGTTCGGCGTTGCGCTCCAGTTGGGCGTTGATGCTGGCGCGCTCGGCTGCATTTCGGCGCAGGAGCCAGTACAGCAGGAGGGCGCTGATGATCACAAAGAGCCAGCCGCTATAGGTCAGCCAGACGAGCAGATTCGCCCGATCCGGGATCAGCCGGGCGAGGATCTGTTCGCTGAAGATCGTCCACAGGGCGCCAAAGAGCGCAAAGACCAGCGCGATGCGCAGCGGGGAATCATACCATGACTCCACTGAAAAAAGGTAGGCAAAACTCGCGTCTTTTGTGGAAATGAGTACACTGGAAGGCAGG
>JAPKMV010000449.1 GCA_026645635.1 Caldilineaceae bacterium | reverse complement strand
CACCGTCGGCATAGCGCATGATGGTGAGATCCAGATCTTGATCGGCTGGCCCGGCCAGGACAACAATCACAAACTGCTCCGGTTCAGTGACCTCGACCAGGTAGCTGAAGGTTGCGCCACCGCCCATTTCGCCGCGCACGGGTTCGCCGAGGGGCAACCGTTCAGCGCGACCGGCGTCCGCAGCCAGGATGGTGTATTCCGCACCCTCCTCGCTGGAGGTGGACACGCTCACGTAGTAGATGCCCGCCTCCGGCGCCACAAAGCTGAGCGTGACCGGTTCACCGCCGCCGGTGTAGTTGCTCCAGGTGTCCGTCTCGGGCTGGAAGCCGACAGCCAGCGTCAGATCCGCGTCATCTTCCGCAGTGGCAGCCAGAATAATGATGGCGCCGGCCTCATCGACATTGATCTGATAGGAGTTGATTTCTCCTGCCGCACTCAGTGAGCCATCTGTCTCTTCGCCCCACGTCAACAGCGGCGCCGGGCCACTCAGGAAGACGCTGACTTGCAGCGATTCGCCGCCTTCCACCGGCGTCACGCTCAGTTGATAAGCGCCGCCGCGGGTGACAAGCTGCAAAATCTGCGTCTCATCAGTCGTGATGTAGCGGGAATCGAAGTCCTCGGTGACCAGATCCGCCTGGTAGACATCGCCCTCACCGCCCTCCACCAGCACGAGCACCTGCTGGTAATAGGGCGACGGCTCGATGGTGACGGTGGCGTAGAGCGTCTCCTGGACATTCTCTTTAATGAACGTGCTGCCGTTGAAGAGTTCGCCCGGCGCATCTGCATCAGCCGTCATCGTGCCGGCCTCGATGCCGGTGGTGAAGGCGAGTTGGGCGTCGGCCTGGGCGGCGAAGGTGAGCAGATAGTCGCCGGCGGTGAGGTCGACGACCACTTCGCCTTGCAGCGCATCGTCGTAGAGTGGGCTGCCGGCAGCGTCGGCGACGGTCAGCAGAAAGTCGCCGGGGTCGCCTTCGCCGGTGTAGACGATGGTGTAGGCGCCGTCCAGCGGGGCGGTGAGCGCGTACTGGGCGGTGCCGCCCGTGGCCAGGCTTGCCCTGGCGAATTCGCCGAGGAGCAGGGGCTGCGCCTCAGCCTGCAGGGCCGGCGCGGCCAGGGCGAGGCGAGCCGGCAGCAGGCAGAGCGCCAGCGCCAGCACACTCTGCACGAGCAGCCGGACGCCGCGCCCGTCCGTCAGGCGCGTGCTGGTGGATGAAATCAGTTGCATCTTGGTTCTCCTTCACTTGGATATGAATCGTCGCTTGGCTGGCAGGTGTGCCTGCCAGGTCAACTGGTTTGGACAGAGTTGCGAAGCGGTGGTGCAGTGGGTAGAATGAAACAGATTGTTCGCTTGAAGTCTGGCGCTCGACGCGCCTGCCGCCCCCGCCGGTATTCATGCGATCATGAATGTTGGCAGAGTCTAATACAGAATCGACCGCCGCCCAAAAACCGAGCCTAACCATCCAACGAAACGAGCCACCATGCACTACGGCGCACACATCTACATCTTCACCGACCGCTGGGCCGACGACCAGCTTCACCTGCTCGACACGATGCACGGCCTCGGCCTCGACCTGGTCGAGTTGTCCGTGGGGGACGATGTCCACTTTACGCCCAGCAAGACGCGACAGCGGGCAGAGGCGCTCGGCCTGACACTCACCGTGGGGCCGGGCGGCGCGTGGCCACTCCACTGCGACCTGAGCGCCGACGACCCGGCGGAACGGGTTGCGGGGCTGGCCTGGCATCAGCGCCAGGTAGACCTTGCCGCCGAGTTGGGCGCCGTGGCCTACGCCGGTGCGCTCTACGGCCATCCCGGCGTAGTGAAGCGCCGCCGCCCGCCCATAGATGAGTACGCCTGGACCGCCGCGGGTCTCCACGCGCTGGCCGAATACGCCGCAGCGCGCCATGTGCGCATCGTGCTGGAGCCGATGAGCCACTTCCGCACCCACCTGGTGAACACTGCGCGCCAATTGATGGCGCTGATCGATCTGGCCGATCACCCCAACCTCTGGGCGCTCTTCGACACCTACCACCTGATCACCGAGGAGCGCGACTACGCGGCGGCGATCCGCACGCTGGCGCCGCGGCTCTGGTGCGTTCACACCTGCGAGAACGATCGCGGCGCGCCTGGCGGCGGTCTCGTGCCCTGGGCCAGCCTCTTCGACTCGCTATGCGAAGTTGGATTCGACGGCCCGCTGGTCATGGAAGCGTACAACTCGTCCATCGGCGTCGAACCGGGTGACTTTGCCTACAGCCGCGGCATGTTCCACAACGTCTGCCCCGACGGCGCTGACTTTGTACGCACCGGGTTGGAATTTTTGCGCGGCCAAGTCGCCAGCCGCTGGCCGATCTGAGACTCTGTTCGCAAACCCACCAGGTTTGACGCAGAGTGGATTTGGGGGCGCAAGTGGCGGAACACTGAGAGCCTGTTTGTAAAGTCACTCCACTTTGACGCAAAGGCGCAGAGATGCAGAGAAACGCAGAGAACATGCATGGAGAACTCCTCTGTTTTTCCTCTGCGAGCCTCTCCGCCTCCGCGTCTCTGCGTCAAATGGACCTTTTCAAACAGCTTCTGAGTCTTGACAACGCCCCGAATTGCGCCTATAATTCCAAACATTGTTCGGATTTTAATAGAGATTTGGATTTCTGATGGAAACAAAGCGCACCAGACGTCATCTACGCACCAGGCAGGCGATCCTCGACGCCGCCCGCGTCATCATTGCCGAGGAGGGGCCGGCCGCCCTCTCCATGCGCGCCCTCGCCGATCGCATCGACTACAGCGCAGCCGGCCTCTACGAGTATTTCGGCAGCAAGGAAGAGATTATCGCCGCCGTGTGCGCCGAGGGACAGCAGCGTCTCTACGCTGCCATGCACGCCGTCGATCCTGGCCTGCCGCCGGCAGAGCATCTCCACGCCATCGGCCTGGCCTACATTCGTTTTGCCCTGGAACACCCGGACTACTTCCTGCTCATGTTCACCACGGCGCCGCCGCCCAACCAGGCCGACGCCCCGTCTGCCGCCGTCCACGACGCGCTGCACGGGGAAGGCTCCGCCTACGGCCTGTTGGTGCAGACGATCCAGCGCGGCATCGACGCCGGTGCGTTCCTGGTGCGCCCCGGCTTCGGGTTGGACGAAATGGCCTACGCCGCCTGGACGCTGGTGCACGGCATCGCCATGCTGCGCACCACGGCCTTGCGCCACTATCCGCTGGACCTGGCGGCAGCAGATGAGCAGGTCTTGCACAATTTCAAGCGCGGCCTGCAGGGGACGTGATCGGCGTCCTCTTTTTTTAGCCAAAATTACCGAACATTGTTCTTTTTCTGTACACCAGGGGGATAATCATGTCTCAAACAATCCTCGTCGTTGGCGGCGCCGGAATGCTGGGGGCGCCGGTAGCGCGCCGGCTCTGCGCCGCCGGCCATCATGTGCGCATCTTCACGCGCAACCCGGCAGCCGCCGCGACCCGCTTTGGCACCGACTATGCCGTGGTGGGCGGCGATGTCGAAGATCGCACGACAGTGGCCGCGGCGCTGCGCGGGTGCCAGGGCGTCCACATCAACCTGGACGGTGGGCTGGATCCGGACCTGGAGCGGCGCGGGGTGGAGAATGTTGCGCAGGCCGCTGCAGCAGCCGGCGTGCAGCGGCTCACCTATCTCTCCGGCGCAGCCGCGACCGCGGAGAACGCCTGGTATGCCGGCGCCAAGGCCAAAGTTGCGGCGGAAGCTGCGATCCGCCGCGCCGGTGTGCCCTACACCATCTTCAAGGCGACCTTCTTCATGGAAGCGCTGCCCAAATTTGTACGCGGCGCGCGCGCCAGCATCATCGGCAGCCAGCCCACACCCTGGCACTGGGTCGCGGCAGACGACTACGCGCGCATGGTGGTGGCAGCGTATGCCACGCCGGCAGCAGCGGACAAGACGCTGGCCGTCTACGGGCCGGCGGCGACGACCATGCTGCAGGCGTTGCAGACCTACTGCGCCATCGCCCACCCGGAGGCCAAAGTGGGGGCGATCCCCTTCTGGATGGCGTCGCTGATCGCCGGCGTCTCCGGTGACAAGAACCTGAAAGCGGCGATCCCCTTCTTCCGCTACAGTGCAAAAGTGGCCGAGACCGGCGACCCGACGGAAGCCAATGCCCTGCTTGGCG